>NZ_JBEYYC010000006.1:0-96752 GCF_040645355.1 Streptomyces sp. NPDC046805
CGGATCAACGTGCTGTTCGCGATGCTCCGCGACGGCACCTTCTACGAATCCAGAACCCCACGCCTCGCTTGACCAAAGACATAGAGGCACCCCCCGCTCTCGACCGCCCCGGCTCCGTCGCCGGGGCGTCCCGACAAGGAGTCAGAAGATGATCTGGTACGTCCTGGCCGTGGTGCTGGGGCTGGCGCTGATCGGGGCGGTGACCGCGCTGATCGTCACCGAGCGGCGGCCCCGCCCGCCGAAGCCCGTCGCCGCCTCGGCCGCCGTCGTGGGCCGGGAGGCACTGGACGTGGTCAACGCGGGCCTGCGCCGGCTGACGGGCGAATGCCTGCGCTCCGGCCGGTCGCTGCCCGACCTGTACGCCGTCGTCTACTCCGAGGAGCGGCTCGGACTGCTGCTGGCCAGGGCCGAGGAGGCCGCCCCCGCGCCCTGGAGCGCCGAGGCCGACGGCGAGCGCTGGACGATCTCGCCCGACGATCTGCACCGCCCCGGCCCGGAGGGCGAACCGGCCCTGCCGTACGCGCTGACGGTGACGGTGGGCCTGGACGGCCCCGACCGGGTGCTGGTCGACCTCTCCCGGGCGGCGGGGCCCGTCTCGGTGACGGGTCCGGACGAGGAGGTGCGCAGCCTGGCGCGGGCCGTCGTCGCCGAGGCGCTCGCCGGCCCGGTGGGGGCGCTCGCCGAGGTCACCCTGGTGGGATCCCTGGCCGACGGCGGACTCCTTTCCGGCGACGAGGCACGGACCTCGCGTCTGCACAGCGCGGCCACCCTGGAGGAGGCGTTCGCCAGGGCGGCGTCGGCGGGCACGGGAGCGAAGGAGCCGGGATCGCCCGAAGTCACCCAGATCTTCCGGATGATCGAGGGCAGCAGCCGGATCGCCGTCCAGGGCGAGGCGCCGCATCTGTTCGTCGTGGACACCTCGCAACTCCCGCGACGGGAGGGGGCACTGACCGGCCTGCGGCGCGGGGACGCGCTGCTGGTGCTCGGCGAGGTATCCACGGGGTGGCGCTGGCGTGCCGGTGCGGGCGGATCGCTCGACACCGGGCCGCTCGGCCTGGAGATCACCCGGCACGCGGGACGTCTGGCATGAGTGTCATCCGGTCGCGCGGTCCAGGCCGCCCGCGGACATCCCGCGGCTGCCCAGTGCCTCACGCAGGGCGCGGGCGGCGTAGTACGTCCGGGACTTGACCGTGCCCGGCGGTACGCCGAGGACCTTGGCCGTCTGGTTGACGCTGCGTCCCAGGTAGTGCACGTGCAGCAGGACCTCGCGCTGTGTCGGCCGCAAATCCCGCAACGCCTCGACGAGCACCTGGGAGGTGAGGATGTGGTCCGTGCCGTCGGACACCGGAAGGTGGGCGAGTTCGGGGTCACCGGTCTCCGGTGGTCTGGCCTGGCGGGCCCGGTGGCCGTCGATGACGAGATTGCGCAGCACGGTGAACAGCCAGGGCCGTACCGAATCCGCGGTCGGGTCGAGTTCCCCGGCGTGCCGCCAGGCGCGTATCGCGACTTCCTGGAGGGCGTCCTCGGCGCGGTGCCAGTCGCCCTCCATCCGCCGTGCGGCGAACTGCAGCAACGCGCTGCCGTGGAAGTGGTAGAGCGCTCTGAGGAACTCGTCGGGGTGAGGTTCCGCGGGGCGGGGGCCGGATATCAGGTCGTCGGTCGAAGCGCGGGACGACAAGGGCCTTTCCTCTCCGGTCGTCTGTGGGGGAGACGGGTTCAGCCGGCTGCGGGAGAACCGGCAGACGCCGCCGCGAGCCGCCGTGCGCCCGTGCGGCGCCCGTCAGCCTGCGGCGGCGAGTGAACTCGCCCCGTCAGCGCCGGTCAGCCCGGTTTGCGGGAGGAAAGCGAGCGTACCTCACGGGCCGTCAGCTCCCTGTCGTAGACATGTACGTCGGCGATGCCCCCGTTCCAGTAATCGGCCGCCTTCCCACCGAACTTGCCGCGTCCGATCACCACGGAGCCAGTGGGTTCCACGCTGCTGGAGGCCACCCTGGTTCCCGCGAGCCGGCCGTCCACATAGACCCGCATCCGGTGGTCCTTCTGGCTGTACGCGCCGGTCAGGTGGTACCAGCGGCCGGGCCGCGGCTTCTCGGGCGTCTCCGCGACCGTACGGGCACCGGGGAAACTGAAGGCGAAGTTCCCGTCCTGGCCGGAGTACTGGAGGAAGAACGTGCTGCTCTGACCGCCGTCCTGGGACAGGGCGGTGTGCATGCCGGTCATGTCCTGGGGGGTGAGGCGCACCCGCGCGGCGACCGAGTAGTCCTTGCCCGCGGTGTCGAGCCGGGTGCCGGTGTCCGCGTATCCGCTGGTGCCGTCCAGCTGTAGCGCGCCGCCCTCGGGGCCGTCGGTCCACTGCGTGCCGCCGCTGACCACGGCGTCGTGCTCGCCGGCCTTCGCGGTGCCGGACCGGTGCAGGGGCCACCATCCGAGGCCCTGCAGCGACTCGGCGCCGTTACCCGGGCTCGCCGCGGCCGGTTTCGCCTCGGCCTGCTCCTTCCCGGAGTCCTGGCCGAGCGCCAGATGGACGACGACGAAGGCCAGCGCGGCGGTCAATACGGCGATCGCGGCGATGAGCGACCATCTGCGCGTCATGAATCTCCCCAGGATGTGCGGCGTAAACGTCTCACTGGTGATCACGCGTCCGGTCCGGAAGTGGTTCAGTGCACATGCAAATGGTGACAACCCCGGTTTTCTTGCCGATGAGGCAGATTGGGGTCGGTTCGAGACACCTCGGTGGTCCCGAACGGCGCCATCGCAGCCACCTCAGGTGCCTGTGCCCTCGCCCGCCCACAGGTTCTCCACGGTCTGCGCCGGGCCGCCCACCCCGCGGACCTGATCCATGGCCACCCGGACGAAGGCCCGCAGCAGGGCCGTCTCGTGGCCGGTGGGCCATACGAAGGCGTAATCGATGCCCGGGGCGTCCGTGAACGGTTTGAAGACCAGGCTGGGACGGCTGTAGTAGTGCGCGCCGGCGGCCGCCACCGGTGTCACGCCCTTGCCCGCGAGAACCAGGGAGAGCGCGTCCTCCCAGTGCGTCATGGCCTGCCCGTGCGGGATGGGCCGCGCCGACGGCGTCTGCCGCGGGAAGTGGTGGTCCAGCCAGTACGTCGGCACGTTCCCGCCGACCGTCAGCAGCGTCGCCTCCGCCAGATCCTCCACGCTCACCGAGTCGCGCCGCGCGAACGGGTGCGCGGACGACATCAGCAGCACCCTCGGCTGTGACACCAGCACCGGACCCAGCGTCAGATCCGGCTCGGCCAACGGAGGTTCGGTGACCTGGAGGTCGATGTCCCCCGCGCGCAGCGGACCGTAGGGGTCCGAGATCTGCACCTGCCGTATCTGCACGTCCACGCCCGGGTGCCGGCGCCCGAACACCTCGGCGATGCTGTGCAGCAGATGGCCCGTGAACGCGCCGGAGAAACCGATCCGCAGCGGCGGCCTGGTGCTGCTGGCGGCGTTCCTGCTGGTCGAGCGGCGCCACTCGGAGCCGCTGGTGCCGCTGTCCGTGCTGAACCGGCCGTCCGTGAAGTGGCCGGGGCTGTTCGGTGTCATCACCTTCGGCATGTGTGCCGGCACGACTGTGCTGCTGAGCCTGTACATGCAGGACGTGCTCGGCTTCACCGCCCTGCAGGCCGGTCTCAGCTATCTCGGCGAGGGCGCGGCCGCGACCCTCGGCGGCATGTACGTCGCGAAGCTGCTGGTCCGGTTCGGCGGGGTGAAGGTGCTGGGCGCGGGCCTGGCCATCCAGGGCGTCGGCACGGTGGCCATGTTCGCCCTGCCGGTCCATGCCGACCTGGCCGCCCTGCTGATCACCTCCTCGGTCATGGGCCTCGGCCACGTCTTCAGCGTGGTGTCCTTCATCACCGTGATGACCACGGGTGTCACCGGGGAGGACCAGGGTGTCGTCGGCGGTCTGTCGCAGCTGCCGCAGTACGTGGCCGCGATCGGCGTCTCAGGGCTCAGCGCGATCGCCGCGGCCCGTACCAACGCCCTGGCGTCGGGCGCCGCTCCGTCCCGCGCCGACATCCTGGGCGGGCTGCACGCGGGCATGGTCACGGCCGGTGTCGTCGTCCTCGCCGGTGCCCTGTTCGTCGGCGCCGTACTGCGCAAGCGGACCACGGCGTGGGCCGTCCCGTGTCCGGCATACGGCACCGCCCGCCGACACCGTCCGCGCCGCCCCCCGTGCAGCCACCGACGGTGACAGGCGAGCCACAGTCGCCAGCGACTGAAGCCCAGGTCACAGCCCCCGGACCCAACGGGTTTCCATCCAGGGCTAGCGGTCAGGCAAGATGGGGTGTATCTGCCCACTGCCAGATTTCAAGTTGCCGGACGGTTTCTCTTGGCTGAGTTCATTTACACCATGCGCAAGGCGCGCAAAGCGCACGGCGACAAGGTGATCCTCGACGACGTCACCCTGAGCTTCCTGCCGGGAGCGAAGATCGGTGTCGTCGGCCCGAACGGTGCCGGTAAGTCGACCGTCCTGCAGATCATGGCCGGTCTCCAGCAGCCGTCCAACGGTGACGCCTTCATCTCCCCGGGCTACAGCGTCGGCATCCTGCTCCAGGAGCCGCCGCTCAACGAGGGCAAGACCGTCCTGGAGAACGTCCAGGAGGGTGTTGCCGACGTCAAGGGCAAGCTCGACCGGTTCAACGAGATCGCCGAGCTCATGGCGACCGACTACTCCGACGCGCTGCTCGACGAGATGGGCAAGCTCCAGGAGGAGCTCGACCACGCCAACGCCTGGGACCTCGACGCCCAGCTCGAGCAGGCCATGGACGCCCTGGGCTGCCCGCCCGGCGACTGGCCCGTCACCACCCTCTCCGGTGGCGAGAAGCGCCGCGTCGCGCTCTGCAAGCTCCTCCTCGAGCAGCCCGACCTGCTGCTCCTCGACGAGCCCACCAACCACCTCGACGCCGAGTCCGTGAACTGGCTGGAGCAACACCTGGCCAAGTACCCGGGCACCGTCGTGGCCATCACCCACGACCGGTACTTCCTGGACAACGTGGCCGAGTGGATCCTCGAGCTCGACCGCGGCCGCGCGTACCCGTACGAGGGCAACTACTCCACCTACCTGGAGACCAAGCAGACCCGTCTGAAGGTCGAGGGTGCGAAGGACGCCAAGCGGCAGAAGCGCCTCAAGGAAGAGCTGGAGTGGGTGCGGTCGAACGCCAAGGGGCGCCAGGCCAAGTCCAAGGCCCGTCTCGCTCGCTACGAGGAGATGGCCGCCGAGGCCGAGAAGATGCGGAAGCTGGACTTCGAGGAGATCCAGATCCCGCCGGGCCCGCGCCTGGGCAACGTCGTGGTCGAGGTCGACAAGCTCAACAAGGCCTTCGGCGAGAAGATCCTCGTCGACGGGCTGAGCTTCACCCTCCCGCGTAACGGCATCGTCGGCGTCATCGGCCCGAACGGCGCCGGCAAGACCACGCTGTTCAAGATGATCCAGGGCCTGGAGAACCCGGACTCCGGTGACATCAAGGTCGGCGAGACCGTCAAGATCTCGTACGTCGACCAGTCCCGCGCCAACATCGACCCGAAGAAGACGCTGTGGGAGGTCGTGTCCGACGGACTCGACTACATCAACGTCGGCCAGGTCGAGATGCCGTCCCGCGCCTACGTGTCCGCCTTCGGCTTCAAGGGGCCGGACCAGCAGAAGCCGGCCGGTGTGCTCTCCGGTGGTGAGCGCAACCGCCTCAACCTGGCGCTCACCCTGAAGCAGGGCGGCAACCTGCTGCTCCTCGACGAGCCGACCAACGACCTGGACGTCGAGACCCTCTCCAGCCTGGAGAACGCGCTGCTCGACTTCCCCGGCTGCGCCGTGGTCGTCTCCCACGACCGCTGGTTCCTCGACCGAGTGGCCACGCACATCCTCGCCTACGAGGGTGACTCCAAGTGGTTCTGGTTCGAGGGCAACTTCGAGTCGTACGAGAAGAACAAGATCGAGCGGCTCGGCGCGGACGCCGCCCGTCCGCACCGCGCCACCTACAAGAAGCTGACCCGGGGCTGATCGACTCTTGCGCCACATCTACCGCTGCCCGCTGCGCTGGGCGGACATGGACGCGTACGGCCACGTCAACAACGTGGTGTTCCTGCGCTACCTGGAGGAAGCCCGTATCGACTTCCTCTTCCGCCCGGACAAGGATTTCCAGCAGGGGTCCGTGGTGGCGCGTCATGAGATCGACTACAAGCGGCAGCTCGTCCACCGGCACCACCCGGTGGACATCGAGCTGTGGATCACCGAGATCCGGGCGGCGTCCTTCACCATCACCTACGAGGTGAAGGACGACGAGGTCGTGTACGTACGGGCCTCCACCGTCGTCGTGCCGTTCGACTTCGAGGCGCAGCGGCCGCGCCGGATCACCGCGGAGGAGCGGGAGTTCCTCCAGGAGTACACGGACGACGCCGCCGCCGAAAAGGGCGCCGGCGCCGAGGAGGAGGCCGTCGCCGCATGACGGTGCTGCACCTTGCCGACGAGGGGGAGGCTGCGGACCTCGCGGCCTTCCTCTCCCGGCTGCTCCACTACGACCGTGGAGCGGCGGTGCGCCTCCAGGCGGCGGGCACCGCGCTCGCCGTGTTCGGGCAACCGCCGTCCTTCGAGGTGCTGGCGATCCGCACGGTGCGGCTGGCCAAGCCGTACGAGAACGGGCTCGACATCACCCTCGACGTGACCGTTTCCGCCGGTGAGCTGCTGGAGACCGTGGACGAGGCGGGGGCCACGGCCGTCGTCCCGGCCGCGGTCACCGGGCCGCCGTGGGCGGGCGTGCTGCCGCCGCGCAGCGGCTGGCAGGCGGAACCGGGCCTGCCGGGGCCCAAGGCGCTGCGGGAGCTGGTGGCCGCGGCGGTCACCGAATTCCGTTCCCGCACGCAGGAGTTGACGCCGGAGCAGCGCTCGCGCACCGAGCTCGACCGGATCGGGCGGGACATCTGGTCCCGGACGGTCGGGGAGACCCGGCTGCCGGTGCGGGCCGTGCACGCGGCGCAGTCGCTGGGCTTCCTGCGGCCCGAGGACGCCGGGGACGTCGCACTGTTCTCGTCGGGGTCCTGGCTGAGGCTGCGGACCGCCTACGGGTCGGTCGCCGTCCGGCGTGACGGGCTGAAGACGTTGGGCGTCAGCGTGCGCTGACCGGTGCCTCGCCCGTTCACCGCTCCCCAGCCCACTGTCTGACCCCTCTCACTCCCCTCCAGCCCTACCGCTCCTCGCTGTCGTCCGGCCATACACCGATGTGGTCGGGCTCCAGTTCCAGGGCGACCCGGTCGCGCATGCCCAGGGCCTCGGTGTACTCGGCGGGCAGCTGGAGGCGGCCGGCCCGGTCGAGCATGGCGTACTCGCGGGCCACCACCGTCTCGTGGCCGGTCGCGGCGTCGACCTGGCTGCGGCGCAGCACCTCGGTCGACGTACGGCCGTCGCGGATGGCGACCGTACGGCGGACCTCGCCCGCCACCGCCTGGTCGTGCGTGACGATCACGATGGTGGTGCCCAGCCGCTCGTTCGCCGTACGGAAGGCGTCGAAGACCTGCGCGGCGGTGTGGGAGTCGAGCTCACCGGTGGGCTCGTCGGCCAGCAGGACCGCGGGCGCGTTGGCGAGGGCCACCGCGACGGCGACGCGCTGCTGCTGACCGCCGGACATCTCCTGCGGGCGGCGTCCCCGGCAGTCGGCTACCTCCAGCAACTCCAGTAGTTCCAGGACGCGTTCGGCTTTGGCGCGGCGGCGTGCGCGGGTGCCGGACAGCTGCATGGGGAGGGCGACGTTCTGGGCCGCCGTCAGGTAGGGGAGGAGGTTGCGGGAGGTCTGCTGCCAGGCGAAGCCGACGACCTTGCGGCGGTAGGCGAGGCGGTCCTTGGCGGTCATGGCGAGCAGGTCGCGGCCGGCGACGCGGGCCGCTCCCGCGGTGGGGGTGTCGAGCCCGGCGAGGATGTTCATGAGCGTCGACTTGCCGCTGCCGGAGGCGCCGACCAGAGCCATCAACTCGCCCTCGCGGACCAGCAGGTCGAGCCCCTGGAGCGCCTGGACCTCCACACCGTCGGTGGAGAAGATGCGGACCAGGCGGTCACAGGTGATCAGGGCGTCGTGGCCGTAGGCGGGCCGTTCGCGGGCCTCGGCGACCCGGTCGGCGAGGTCGGCGAGCGTCGTGGGGTTGGTGGTCATCGCGTCTCCCATGTCTCGCGCGTCTGCCGCGTCAGCCGAGGCTCCCTAATCTCCCGCGTCATCGGGCATCCCCCGCCCGGAGCTCCCGCACCGCACTCCGCCGTCCCGTCCACCATGCCTGTATCCCCGCGACGCCCACCGCCACCGCCACCACCGTGAGCGCCGGTACGGTCAGCGACAGGGGGTCCGTATGCAACTCGGCTCTGCCGACCGGTGTTTGGGCCGAGGCCAGGGCGACGGTCGTCAGGTCGACGCCGGGGGAGAGGAGCCGGATGGTGGACCAGCCCGTCAGCGCGCCGCCGGTCGCGGCGAGCAGAGCCTGCGGCAGGGACTCCAGGACGAGGAGGCGGCGGCCCTCGGCCCGGCTCAGCCCCATCGTGCGGAGGCGGGCGAGAAGAGCGGTGCGTTCGGGGGCGGCGCGCAGCAGGGCGAGGAGCAGGGCCAGGACGGCGTAGCCGGCACCGGCGGCCACCGCGGCGGCGTAGACGCGCTCGGCGCCGGACTGGAGCGGCGAGTCGGCGTAGCGCGCCCGTTCCTCGGCCCGTACCCGGACGGCGGCCGAGGCTCCCGCCGCCTTCCGCAGCGCGCCCGCGTCCAGGTGGTCGCCCGTCACCAGGAGCGCCGTCGGACGGGCGGCGGTGGAGCCGAGCCCGGCGCGGTCGACGATCAGGAAGTCGGCGCCGCGCACGGCCGGGGTCCGCTCCCGTACGACGGCGATCCGGACGGTGACCGAGCTGCCGTCCTCCAGACGTACGAGGAAGGGGCGCCGGGTGCCGTACGCCTTCGCGACCGAAGGAGAGGCCAGGGCGGGGAGGGGGGCGTCGCCCGCAGGGCGCTTCAGTCGCCCTTGCGGGAAGGCGCCCAGCCCTGCCGCCCTCGCCGCGGCCTCGTACCCACCCGGCTCCGCGCCCACCAGCGGCACGGAAACCTCGCCATCGTCCGGCTTCGCCTGGTAGGCGATGCCCACAGCGGTCAGCGCCCGCACCCCGGACATGGCGCGGACCTGTGCGGGCAGGCGCGAGGGCAGCGGGGCGTCGGAGTCCACGCGGGCGTCGGCGCCGACGGACAGCAGGGCCGCCCGGTCGCGGGCGTCGTTCACCCCAGCCAGGACCGAACCGCCGAACGCCGCGGTGGTGAGCGCGGTCAGCAGGGCCAGCAGGGGAAGCACCGCGGAGACGGAGGTGCGGCCCGCGCGCGCGAGCGACAGGGGGCCGACCGCTCCACGCATCCGGCCGGCCGGGCGCGCCAGCCGGCGCAGCAGCAGCGGATAGAGGCGCACCAGCACCAGGGCCGCGATCAGCCCCACCAACACGGGGGCGACGGACACCAGTTGGTCCCCGGACGAGCCCGTCGAGGGGCCGGAGGAGTCGGAGGAGCCGGGCGAGCCGGACGCGGCCGCCACGCCCCGCATCCGCAGCGCCCCCACCGCCGCGGCCGCCAGCACGAGCAGCGTCGACTCAGCGACCGTACGGCGTCGGGAGGGACGTACGGACGCCACGTCCTCGCGCGGACCGGTCACCTGTACCGGCCGGTGGGTGAGCACGGCGCGCAGCGGGAGGGCGGCGCAGGCGGTGACGACGACCGCGAGGGCGGCGCCGAAGGCGTACGAGAGGCGGCCCTCGGGGAACGCGAGCAGCGCGATCGTGAGCCCGACGGCACCCGCGGGCACGGCGACGATGGCCGTCTCGGCGCCCAGTCGCCCGGCGAGGCCGCGCAGGGAGGCTCCGCGGGCGCGCAGCAGGGCGAGTTCGGTGCGGCGCCGGTCGGCGGCGAGGCCGGCCGCCATGACGAGGACGACGGCGGCGACCGTGCCGGTGCCGAGGGCGGCCACGGCGACCAGCGGGGTGATGCCCGAGCGCAGCCGGGAGAAGGAGGCGAGGACGTCGTCGAGGTCGGTGTTCACGTCGGCGGCGGGGTCGGTGAGGACCCGGGCGCGTTCCAGGGCCGGGCCGGATTCCAGGGCGGCGACGGCGGACTTCAGGCGGTCGAGGTCGTGGGCGCGGAGGCCGCCGAGGTCGGGGGCCAGGAGCCAGTAGCGCACGGGGACTCCGTTGGTGCCCATGACGGCGGGGGCGGCCTGCCCGGGCAGCAGCAGGGCGCCGAGCCAGTACTCCTGGGGGTCCGGGCCCGGCGCGGGCAGGCGGGCCAGTTCGGGGGTGCGCAGCAGGGGCTGCGTCGACCAGTAGGCACCGGACGGGTGGCGCGGGGTGAGGATGCCGGTGACGCGGACGGCGAGCGGGGCGCGGGCCATGCCGGGGACGTGGATCACCGAGCCCACCTTGATGTGCATGCTTCTGGCCGTGGCGGTGGTGACGGCGGCCTCCACCTCGGCGGTCAGCTCGTCCACATGGCCCGGGGCGCGCGGCAGCCGTCCCTCCCGCACCGCCGCATGGTCGGCGAGACCGCTCTGCGCCACGAGCGAGACACGGGCGGGCAGTCCGCTGGGCCGGGGTATCCAGCGGTCGGGCACCGCGGGGCTGCGGGTGGTGCTCACGCCGTACGCCGACTCGGCGCGGTCCATGACCAGCGGCCGGGGCGCGGTGGTGAGGAGTCGTCCGTACGATCCGCCCAGCTCGTCGGGGCGCATGGCCGCCGCCCGCAGGTCCGGCGGGAGGCCGGGGTCCGGCTGCGGGGCGACGACCTGCACGGTGGTGCGGTCGGGCCGGCCCTGCCGGAGGGTCCGCAGCAGTCCGGCGTCCTCGTATCGGTCGACGGCGCGCGGCAAGGCGGAGGCCAGGCACGCGGTCAGCGCCACCAGCAGGGCGAGCGCGACGCCGGCGAGGGGCGCGGCGCGCAGCCTGGTGCGGACCCAGGGAGCGACGACGGAGCGCGTGCCGCGTACGCGGCCCACGTCACGCGAGGGTCTCCCCTCACCCGAGGTGCCGATCCCGCCCGATGGGTTCACCTCACTCACCTCCCTGGTCCCGTAGCGCGCCGACCGGGTCCGCCCGCCGCAGGGCCAGGGCCGCCGTGACGATCAGCGGCGTCGCCGCGACCGCCGCCAGCAGCAACGCCACGCGCCCGGGCGGGAGTTCGACCAGCAGCTTCGGTACGGGCCGGGTGGCCTCGGCGGTCAGGACGATCAGCGGAAGCACGGCCCGGGTCAGCACGGTGCCCAGGCCGACGCCGACGAGCAGCGCGAGGCCCACCAGAACGCCCTGCTCGGTGGCGATCGTCCGGGCCAGCCGGCGGCGCGGGGCGCCCAGGGCCCGCAGCACCGCGAACTCGGCGCGCCGCTCGCGCAGCGACCCGGCCGCGCTCACCGCGAAGCCGACCGCGGCGAGCGCCGCCGCCACCACGGCCGCCGCGGCGAACGCGGCCTCGGGACCGGCGCCGAAGGGGTCGTCGCGCAGCTCGGCGGCGATCTCGTCCCGCACAACGACCTGCCCAGGACCGACATCGGGCAGCGCCCGCACGGCCGCGGCCACCGCCGACGCGTCGCCCGGTGCAGTGTCCAGCCACCACTCGGTGGGCGTCGCGCTCGCGTCGTACCGCGCCTGGAGCGCACGGTTCACCGCGCGCAGATCCACCAGGACGGCCCCGCCGTCGTCCTCGCCCGCGTCTTCGCCGGATCCGGCCGGGGCCGCGGTGGTGGGCAGCGCCGGTACGGACCGTACGATCCGCACCGGGAGGCTCTCGCCGTCGTACGTCACCTCCACGCGCTGTCCCGTGTGCGCGCCCGCCGAGGCCAGGAAGCGGTCGGTGGCCACGGCGGTGACCTCGGGCGCCGCGGGCTGCACCACCTTCAGCGCGACCGCCACGGACGCGACCGTCCAGACGTCCTTGGCGGGGAGGTATCCCGTGCCGTAGTCGACGGTCAGCGGCCCGGACGTGCTCAACCGCGGCCGGGTCGGGTTCGTGGCCGCGTTGGGAGAGACGGTGCCGCTGGCGCGTGCCGCGGCGGCCCAGGAGACCGGAGCCGCCAGGGATATCCGCCGCACCGTGCCGTCCGCACCGGTGGCGGTCAGCTCCGAGACGGTGAAGCGGTGCCGCTCGGCACGGTACGCGGGCTGGGGCATGTCGAGCTGGAGCCCGGTGAGCAGGGACGGTCCGGGCGGGGAGGCGAGGTCGAGGGTCAGGGCGTGCGGGCGTCCGTCGGTGGGCAGTTGGCCGAGGGACATCTGGTACGGCACCCCGTACTGGTCCTGAAGGGTGACCGTCACGTCGATCGTCGTCCCCGGACCGGTGGAGCTGCGCACGGCCGCCGTCAGCCGCAGCCGGGCGGTACCGGCGGGCACGCGGGCCCCGGCCGGAGACGGGCGGGGCGTGAGCCCGGCCAGCAGCGGCCGCACCGGCGCCAGGTCCGGGCGCATCAGCACCGCGTCCGCCGCGTGCGCGGTGTCCAGCGCCAGCACCGTCGCCGTACGGTCGCCGGACAGGGGCTGCGCGGTGCGTACGGCGGGGACGGCCTCCCGTACGTGCGGGAGGGCGGCGTAGGTCTCGGTGCGGCCGAGTCCGCCGTCCCCGGCGGCCAGCACGCGCACCGGCGCCCCCGCCCGGAAGTCGGCCTGGTCGTCCTGCGAACGGTCCCAGGAGGCGCCCTGCCCGATCGCCAGCATGCCGAGCGCCACGGCCAGGACGAGCAGCAGGACGGGGCCCGCGCCGCGCATCGGGCGACGGCTGAACTGCCAGCCCGCCAGCGCCATCGGCAGCCCCCGACCGGCCGCCGCGCGCCGCTCCGCCAGCCGCGCCACCGGCGGCAGCAGCCGCAGCGTCAGCACCGTCCCGGCGAGCAGCGCCAGCGCGGGGGCCGCGACCAGCAGGGGGTCGATGCCGAGGACGGCGCCGCCCGCGTCGGCGGAGCCGGGGGCCTGGGGGAGACCGGCGCGGACGGCCCCGGAGGTCTGCCGGTTCAACTGCCAGTACGCGACCCCGGCCACCACCAGCAGCCCGACGTCCGCTCCGGCGCGCACGGGGCCGGGGAGGGTGCCGGCCCGGCCGGCCCCGGAGCCGACGGTGAACCGGCCTCGGGGGCGCGCCGGTGGGGAGCCGCGGCCGGATCTCGCCCGGGCCGGCCTGACGCCCGGGCCGTCGGCGGACCGCGTCCGGACCTTCCCGGACCGGTCCCTCCCGGATCGCGCCCTCCCGTCGCCCGCCCCGGCTCCTGCGCCGTCCGTCAACGCCGGCACCGTCACCGCGAGCGCACATCCCAGGGCCACGCCCGCCGCCACCGCCCACACCGTCGTATGCCCGCTCCGCGACACGTCCAGGTGGAGCCCGATCCTGGCCAGGGCTCCCTGCTCGGCCAGCAGGCCGGTGAGCGGTCCGGCCAGCAGGGGTGCGCAGAGTGCCGCGGGCAGGGCGAGCAGCAGGGCCTCTGCGGCGGCGAGGCCCGCGATCCGGGCGCGCGAACCTCCGCGCGCCCGCAACAGCCGCGTCTCGCCCGCGCGTTCGGCGCTCAGCAACCGGGCCACGAGCAGCAGGGCGTACCCGGCGAGCAGCACGAGCTGGAGCGCGATGATCAGGATCGTGGAGCGGGAGACGAGCAGGGCGCGGTCGAGGCGGTCCAGGACGTCGGGCAGGGACGTGGCCGACGTGGTCACGCCGCTCAGGGCGGCCGGCTTGCGCAGCGCCGCGCTTCCCTCCCGTGCCGCCGAGCGCAGGGCGCCGATCCGGCCGGTCGTCACCGTGGCGAAGTCGGCCGACGCCAGCCACGCCGACGCCCCTGCGCTCACCGTGTGGCCGGCGAGGACGGAAGGAGCGGTGAGCAGCGGCCCGTACGTCGTGAAGCCGGACGTCTTGACCCCGCGGCCGAGCAGGTCGTCCAGCTGCCAGTAGGGCGCGGTCGGCGAGGCGGGGCGGTACAACCCGGTGACCCGGATGCGTACCGGCGGGCCGTCGAGCCGGTCGGTCAGGGTGAGCGCGGCGCCCGGCTTCAGCCGGAGTGGCTGGGCGGCGGCCTGGGGCAGCGCCACCTCGACCCCGTGCGCGGTGCGCCGAGGGAGCCGCCCGGAGACCAGCCGTACCTGTGTCGTGTCCAGGGCCGCGAAGTACGTCAGGTCGGGATCCCCGGAGGAGGCGCTCGGACCGTCCCCGGCCGCCCGGCTCTGCCGGGGCAGCGCGTACGGGCCCGAGCGCACCAGTGTCCGTACGGTCACCGGCAGCCTGGGGAAGGTCGCCTCGGCCCCCTTCCGTACGGCGGTGTCGGCGGCCGTGCGCCCGCCGGCGGGCGCCTCGGCCTTGACGATCAGCGCGGTGTCGGCGGCGTTGCGGGGGTCGTTCAGGGAGTGGCGTAACGCCGCGTCCCCGATCGCGCCGGAGTAGGCCGCGAGCGTCGCCAGCACTGCCGTGGTCAGCAGCACCGTGAGCAGCGCGGCGGCGAGCAGCAGGCGATGCGCTCGCGCACGTGCGACGACCAACCCCGTCACCCGACCCCCCCGGTGGAACCCCCGCCACCCGGTCGAAGCCGGGTTGTCCAGACCTCCGGGCGATGCTGTCAGAGGAGACCGGTCACGGGTAAGCGCTCGTGGACCGGACTTGACCGGATCGTGACCGGAATCCGGCGTCCGCGGAACCGGAAGCCGGAACTCAGCAGGCGCTGTTCACGTCGGGCCCGTCAGCCGGGCCGCTCACTCGGGGGTGTTCACCATCGAGGCCGCCGCGTACGTCAGGTAGTTCCACAGCGTGTGCTCGTGCTCGTCGGAGAGGCCGAGCTCCTCGACGGCCACCCGCATGTGCCTCAGCCAGGCGTCGTGCGCCGCCCGGTCGACGGTGAAGGGGGCGTGGCGCATGCGCAGGCGCGGGTGGCCGCGGTTCTCGCTGTACGTCGTCGGGCCGCCCCAGTACTGGATCAGGAACAGGGTCAGCCGCTCCTCGGCCGGGCCCAGGTCCTCCTCCGGGTACATGGGCCGCAGCAGCGGGTCGTCCGCGACGCCCTCGTAGAAACGGTGGACCAGCCGGCGGAAGGTCTCCTCCCCGCCGACCTGCTCGTAAAAGGTCTTCTCCTGAAGCGTGCCGCGCCGAATCTCTCTCACCCGTCCATCGTCTCAGAAGGGATGACCCAGGACTCAAGGCCTAGGACCACGCGACCGGGAATGCGACGCGGGGCACACGACCGGTGCTCGCCTCGGGGCGCCCGGCGCCGCACAGTGGACCCATGGGCGTGCACCCTCCCGACACGGACGACCAGGACCTCGCCGGCCTGGCCGCGCAGGCGCGGGCGGCGCTGGTGCGGCAGATCGACGAGAGCGGGGCCTGGGACGAGGACCCGGTCTGGCGGGAGGCGTTCGCACAGGTACCGCGGCACCTGTTCGTGCCCTTCTACTACGTCGGTGTCCTGGGCGGCTACGAACGGTGCTGGAACCAGAGTCCCGACCCGGCCGAGCGCGAGCGCTGGGTGCGCGGCGCGTACGCCGACGCCCCGCTGGCCACCCGGGTGCGCGACGGAGAGCTGGTCTCCTCCAGCAGCCAGCCCTCGTTGATGGCGACGATGCTCGTCGCGCTCGGCGTGCGCGACGGCGACCGGGTCCTGGAGATCGGCGCGGGCACCGGCTACAACGCGGCCCTGCTCGCGCACCGGCTGGGCGACGACGACCTCGTCACGACCATCGACCTGGAGCCGGAGATCACCGAGGCGGCCCGGCAGCACCTGGCCGCCGCCGGGTACCACCCGGCCGTGGTCACCGGCGACGGCACGCGCGGGGTGCCCGAACGCGCCCCCTTCGACCGGATCATCGCCACCTGCACCCTGCCGTCGGTCCCGCGCGCGTGGCTCGCCCAGTGCCGCCCCGGCGGTCGCATCCTGACGCCGCTGGCCACCGGCCTGGTCGCGCTGACCGTGCGGGACGCCGAGCATGCCGAGGGCCGCTTCCTGCACACTCCGGCCTACTTCGTGCCGCTGCGCGGCGTGCGCCGCCGGGCCGAGGCGGAGGCGGCGCCGCTCGCCGGAGTGCCGCGCCCGGCCCGCGAGCACGAATTGCTTCGCTTCCTGCTGGCCCTGACCCGCGGCAGCCTCGATCCGCAGGAGGCCTACCTGCTCTGGGAGTGCGCGGGCGTGCCGACGCGCGAGCGGTACGGCGTCACGATCGACGGCGAGCACGAACGCGCCTGGCTGGACGACCCGCAGGGGCCGTACTCCTGGCCCCTGCGCTGAAACCCCTGTCGGTCCTAGCCCTTACGGATCGTGATCGTCGTCCAGGCGCCCACGTGGACCCGGTCGCCGTCCTGCAGCGGGATCGGGACGAAGGGCTGGATCGGTTCCTCCGAGCCGTTGACGGTCGTACCGTTCGTCGAGTTCTGGTCGACGACCGCCCAGTCGCCGTTCGGCTGCTTGACCAGCATCGCGTGCTGGTGCGAGACGCCCGGGTCCTCCGGCGGCACCGACAGGTCGATGTGCGGGGTGTCGCCGGTGGAGTGGCGGCGGCGGCCGATGGTCACCTGGTCGCCGGAGAGCGGGCGCTGCTGCTCGGGCGAGTACGCGGGCAGGTTCAGGCCCGCGGCCTCGGGGCCGGAGCGCTGCATCATCGACATGAAGTACACCCGGTCCGGACCGATCGTGGCCGTCCAGGTCGCCGGGGCCTGCGGCGGAGCTGGCGAGAAGACGGGTCCGGGCGGAGCCTGGGTGCCACCGGACGGCCCGGAGCCGAAACCACCCGGGCCCCCGAAACCACCCGGGCCGCCGGCATCCGGGGCGGAGGGAGCGGCGGGGCCGGACGGGTCCGTGGACGACGGCGGGGAGATCACCCAGTCGTCGTCACCGCCGCCGAAGGACGGGCCGCCGGCCGGCGGCCGCCCCGTCTCGCTCGGGAAGGCGGGCGGTGCGGACGCCCCGGACTGCAGGAACCCCGACGGAAGACCGCCGGACGCGCCACCGGGACCGGCGGACGGCGTCGGCCCCGACGAGGACGGCCCGGTCTGCGACGGAACCGACCGCGCCGGATCGCCGCCGAACGGCGTCGGCCCGGACGGCTCGCTGCCGAAGGGCGGCTCGGGGATCGGCTCGGCGGGACGGTTCACCTGCGACGGGCGCGAGCCCTGGTACTCGAACGTGTCACCGCCGCCGCCGTAGGACTGGCCGGGCGGGTGGAAACGGGAGGACGGGTTGGACGGCGCCCGTCCCGTGGTCGGGGGCGGCGACGCGGGCGGGGGCGGCGTGTACGACGTGGCCGTGTTCATGAGGAAGTTCCACCGGCACTCCTCGCAGAAGGGCGCCCCGCCCTCGCGCGGGGTGCGGCACTGCGGGCAGAGCTCCGGGTCCGCTCCGGAGGGCGCGTGCGGGCCTCCGGAGGGGCCGGCGGGACCGCCCGCGGGCGGCGGGAAGCCGTACCCGCCGCCCGGGGGCGGCGGCGGAGGGGGCGGAGGTACGGCACCGGCCATGCGGTGACCGCAGACCTCGCACCAGTCGTCGGAACCCGACTGGTGTCCGTTCGGGCAGGTCGGCATGTCGGCGCTTCACCCTCTCTGTCAGGGTCTACCTGAGGTCGTGCCGGGTCACTTCTTTACGCGAACAGTCTTCGTGGACCGGGTCTCGAGGGTCATCTCGTCGGCCTCCGCGACCTTCGCCTTCAGTCGCACAGTACCCGTCGCGGTGTCGACGACGTCCACCACCTTCGCGAGCAGTTTCGCCGTATCCGCGTTGCCGGAGGCGCCGGCGAGCTGAACCGCCCGGCCGAGCTTGGCCGTTGCGCCGTCGAGATCGCCCGCTTTGCGCAGATCGAGCCCCTGTTGGATGACGTGTGCGAGTTCCGCCTGGCCGGTGTAGTGGGCGACCTGCGGGTTGATCGAGGTGGAGGCGGTCATGTCGTCGGTCCACACGGCCCGTACGAGGCCCTGGGCGCCCAGGTTCCGCGCGCTGCCGTCGGGTTGCGGGACGACCAGGGAGACCCGGGCGGCCAGCATCTCCTGGCCGATGCCCGCCGCGGGGACCTCGACGCAGACGTGGTAGTCACGGGACTCGTCCCCCCAGGAGCCGATGGGGTAGTCCCCGGCGCGCGGACCCGCCTCCGTGCGGCGCTCGGTCAACTCCTCGACCGTCGGCGCCACTTGCTTGACGAACCTGACGGTCGTACCGACCGGTGTCCACAGCCGGAGGGCGACGTCCGCGACCTCCTTGCCCATCGCCGTCTCCATCATCCGCGTGAAGTCGGCGGCCAGGCCCGCCGGATCGGCCACGATGTCGGCGGTGCCGAGCAGGGCCGAGGCGATCCCTGTGACTTCTTTCACTTCCCAGTCGGTGCCCACGCCCCGCGCGTCACAGGTGAAGCGCCCGGCGCACGCGTCGAGCGCCGCGCGCAGCTCCTGCGGCGACTCGTGCTCGTTGCGGCCGTCGGTGAGCAGGATGCCGTGCCGGATGGCGACGTCCGCCGAGGACAGCAACCGGTCGGCGAGCCGCAGCCAGGTCCCGACGGCCGTACCGCCGCCCGCGCCGAGCCTGCGCAGCGCCTGCTTGGCCTGGTCGCGGGTGGTGGCGTCGGCGACGGCGAGCCGGCCGCCGCCGGGGTAGACCTCCGTGGCGACGTGGGTGCCGCCGATCACCGCGAAGTGCACGCCGTCGCGCAGGGTGTCGACGGCGGCGGCCGTGGCGTCGCGGGCGCCCCGCATCTTGGTCGGCGGGTAGTCCATCGAGCCCGAGCAGTCGAGCATGATCGCCACGGCGGCCGAGGGGCTCTGACCGGGGGAGTACAGGTGGGGCGCCGCGACCGCGCTTCCGACGGTGCCGCCGCCGGTCGCCGTCACCGTCACGATCGCGTTGACCTCGCGGCCGCCCTCCGGCAGATACTCGTTCTGGTAGACGTCCACCGAGAACTGGGGCACGTTCGACTTCGAGAAATTGGCCATGGCTGCTCTGCTCCCCCTCTGAGCCCACGGGCTGCCGTGGGTGACGACCGGATGCGGACCGGTCCCCTCCGGCCCGCTGAAGCTTCCCCGTCCGCGGCCGTGCGCGGCCTCAGTCCGATCCTGCCCCCGGGGACGGGACCGGGAACGGCAGGACGGCCACTGTTACGTTGTCGTGGCCCCCGCCGTCCAGGGCGTGCCCGACCAGGACCCGGGCGCTGTGCAGCGGGCGGGCGGCGGCGTCGGAGGGCAGGGCCTCGGACATCTCCTCGGCGCTCTCCGCGTAGTTCCACAGGCCGTCCGTGCACACCACCAGCACACCGGGCCGGTCCGGCTTGAAGGAAGCGGTGTGCGGCTCCAGTTCGTAGGCGTCCGCGCCGAGCCAGCCGGTGATCGCATGGGCGCGCTCGTCGGCGTAGGCCTCCGCCTCGTTCATCAGCCCCGCGGCGACCATCTGCGCGGCCCACGAGTCGTCCTCGGTGAGCCGGGCCGGGGGCGAACCCCGGTCCACCGGCACCCAGTAGACGCGGCTGTCGCCGACCCAGCCGACGGCCAGCAGGCCGGGGGTGACGACCGCGCTGACGATCGTGCACGCCGGGGCGTTCTGGTGCGGGGCGTGCTCGCGGGCCGTGGCGGGCTCCTCCGCCAGCGCGTTGACGGCGTGCGAGGCGGCGACGATCGCCTCGTGCAGGGCCTGCTGCGGGTGGGTGCCGCGCGGCAGGGCCGCGAGCAGTGCCTCGTTCGCCGCCCGCGACGCGGCGAGCGAGGCGTCGTCGGGGCGGGTCGCCGAGGACACGCCGTCGCAGACGACGGCCACGGCCGCGGGCGAGCCGTCGGGCAGCGTGACCCGGCCGATCGCGAAGGCGTCCTCGTTGCGGTGGTGGCGCAGCCCGCGATCGCTGACCGCGGCGATGGGGCCCGACTCCTGCTCCAGGTGGTCGCGTTCGCGCGGCTGGGCGTGCCCGCAGTTCTCGCAGTAGCCGTCGCCGTCGACCCGACCCGCCCGGCACGCCACGCACACCGGCGCGGCCTCGATGCCCTCGGCCGGCGCGACGGGCTCGGCGGTCACCCGCGGGTCCGGCGCCTGCAGCGGGTACTCCTCCGGCTGCGCCGGCCGGTCCAGCCGTACGCCGGAGGCCGGGGACTCGGGGGAGGCCGAGGGCGCGGGCACGGGGGCGCCCGGCGGCGCGTGGAGGGGGGAGCCGTGCGCGTCGATGCCCCGGAGGTCCGACGGCAGGTGCGCCTGCGCCGGTGTGCCGGGGCCGTCCGGTTCGGGGGCGACGGGCCAGGCCACGTCGTCCGCACCGGAGGCGCCCGAACCGTTCACGGCCAGCGTCGGCGGATCCTTCGGCCGTGGCGGCACCACGGACAGGTCGTATCCGCACGCACCGCAGAAACGGTCATCCGACTCGAGCGGCTCCGCGCAGCTCGGGCACTTCGACAGCGCTGCCTGCCGGGGCATCTGCGACATCAACTACACCCACGTCCGGGGGCGGTAACGGTTGGCCCGTTCCACCAGGTCGATCCTCTGCTCGCCGCCGGGCGCGAGCCGGGCCAGCGTGCGGTACGAGCGCTCCAGGCCGAAGCGGAGTCCCCGCTCGTCCAGACCGCTGCCGAGCAGTCTCCGTCCGCCGTCGCCGTCGACGGCCGGCCGGGTGCCCTGGCCCCCGGAGAGTATCCAGTCGAGGGCGCTGCCGAGCACCTCCGCCGCCAACTGCTCGCGGCGTGCCGGATCCAGACCATACGCGTCCAGGGCCTCCACCTGCCCGGCGGCCGCGGTCAGATCGTCCAGGAACGGTACGTCCGCGGCGGTCGCCGTGCGCTGCCGCAGCCTCGCCCGTACGGCGGCCACCCGCGCGGCCGTGAAGTGGATCGAGGACTCCGCAACCGACTCCAGCGTCCGTACGGCACCGCGCCTGTCCCCGGCCGCGAGCTGTACGCGCGCCAGCCCGAACGCGGCGCTCACGAAGCTCGGGTCGGTCGCCCACACCAGGCGGTAGTACTCGGCGGCGTTGTCCAGCTGGCCCAGCACCTCCGCGCACAGGCCGAGCGCCAGCTTGGGCGCGGCCTCGCCGGGGAAGGCGTCGTAGATGGCGTCGAACGCGGCCGCGGCGCCTGCGAAGTCGTCGGTGACCAGCGCGGCCACGCCCCGGTACCACACCACCCGCCAGTCGTCGGGGCGTTCGTCCTCCAGCTCGGCCAGGGACACGAGCGCCGCCTCGGCACAGCCGCTCTCCAGCCGGGCGCGGATCATCCTGAGCCGCGTCTCGACGCTCTGCGCGGGCGCCGCGGCCAGCGCGCTGATCAGCTCGCCCGGCGCGGAGGCCATCAGGCCCGCCAGGAAACCGGCGTTGGGGTCGGCCGGGTCCACATGCGGGACGGGCAGCGCGAGGGCGGCGGCGGGCGCGGCGACGGGCTTGACGATGCCGGGGCTGCCGCCCTGCCCGGCGAGGGCGGGGGCGTGCTGCGCGGGGCTGGCGGGGGAGCCCTGCCCGTGGCCGCCGCTTCCCGGGGCGCCGGAGACCGCGGAGTTCCGCCCCGCGGCGCGCACCGTGCGCGCGCCCAGCCGCGACACGTCGCCGTCCAGCCTCGGGAACAACTCCGTGTCCGTGACCCTCGGTTCGGGACCGAACAGGGTCGACAGGGCCGGGCGCGCGCGGCCCGTCTGCAGGGACACGACCTCCCGCAGCACGCCGGTCAGCTGCTCGGACATCTCCTGCGCGGAGGCGAACCGGCGGGCCGGGTCCGGGTCGGTCGCGCGGACCAGGAGCCGGTAGAAGGACTCGTACCGGCTGAACACCTCGATGTGGTCGGGGTCGGGCAGGGAGTCCGCGAAGACGTTCGTGTAGCCCTGGAAGTCGAAGGTCAGGACGGCCAGCGTCCGGCCGACCGTGTAGAGGTCGCTGGCCACCGACGGGCCGGACTCGGCGACCTCCGGCGCCTGGTAGCCGACCGTGCCGTAGATGGCCGACTCGTCGTCGTCCATCCTGCGTACGGCGCCCATGTCGATCAGCTTGAGCTGGTCCTCGGTCTGGATCGCGTTGTCGACCTTGAAGTCGCAGTAGAGCAGGTTGCGGCTGTGCAGGTGGCCGAGCGCCTCCAGCGCCTCGATGCCGTAGGCGCACGCCTGCTCCACCGGCAGCGGGTCGCGCCTGCCGTCCGCCGCCCGCCGGGCATTGGCGATCTCCTTGAGCGACTTGCCGCCGACGTACTCCATGACGATGTAGCCGTCGAGCGAGCCGGTGCGCTGGTCGAGGTGCTCCACGAAGTTGTAGATCCGCACGATGTTGGCGTGCTCGATCTCCGCGAGGAAGCGCCGCTCGGAGATCGCGGCGGCCATCGCGTCCTGGTCTCCGGTGTCCAGCAGGCCCTTCAGCACGACCCACCGGTCCGACACCGCGCGGTCCACGGCCAGGTAGATCCAGCCCAGGCCGCCGTGCGCCAGGCAGCCCACGACCTCGTACTGGCCGTGCACGATGTCGCCGGCCCGCAGCTTCGGCACGAATGAGTACGGGTGACCGCACTTGGTGCAGAAGCCCTCCGTGCGCCCCGGCCGGTCACCGCGGGCGCGGCCCACCGGCGCCCCGCAGTCGGAGCGCGAGCAGAACCGCTTGCGCTCGGGCACCTCGGCGTGCTCCAGCACCATCGCGCGCGGGTCGGGCCGCGGCACCTGCGGCACCGACACCAGTCCGGCGCCGAGCCGGCCGCGCCCCGACGACCCGGTCGTGGAACCGGCGCTGCGCACCGACACCGAGCGGCCCGAGGACCGCCCCGACAGGGAGCGCGAGAGCCGTCCCGACACCGAGCGCCGCGACTTCGACGACTGCGACGACGTACGCGCACTGCGGCCGCTGGAGCGCGAACCGGCGCCGCCCGCCGAACCCGAGCCTCGGCCCTCGCCCGTGACCCCCGTGGGCGGCGAACCGACCGGCCCGGACGCGGAGACGACCGGCGCCAGACCGCAGGTGTCGCAGTACAGCTCACCGCCGCCCATGTCCTCGTACGCCCCGTCGCAGCCCGGCCGCTGACACGTCTGACCCGTCCGACTCATGGCTGGCTACTCCCCCTTCCGTCCTGAGGACCGCCCTGCTGCGGCACCCGCGGGGTGCCGAGCAGTTCGGCGGCCGCCTGCTGGTAGCGCAGCACGGCCTGTTCGGCGACGCGCAGGTCGCAGGGCGCGCTCCACAGCATGCGGCGCGCCGCGTCGTACCGCTCGACCAGCAACGAGTCCTCCGCGAGACCGTGCCGGGCGACCTTCGCCTTGTACGCGTCGAGGCGGCCGCGCAGCTCCGCGCGGACCGCCAGCGGCGCGGTGACCGCGGTCAACGACTCGCGGGCGCGCAGCAGTTCGTCGTCCGCCTGCCGCTCCAGGGACTCCAGGAGCGGCGAGAGGCGGTGCCACTGGGCCTGTCTGCGGTACTCGGCGGCGGTCGCCAGCCGCTCCTGCAGCACGGTCGGCGGCCCGCCGACCACCGGCACCTCCGTCGCGGCGATCTTCGCGAGCACCTCCCCGCGCGCGGTGCGCGCCTCGGCGAGCGTGCGGTCCGCGCGGGAGAGCACGTCCCGCAGCCTGACCAGCCGCTGCTCGGCGTCCTGGCGGACCGTCAGCACGGCGTCGATCTCCCGGCGTACGTCCTCCAGGGCGCGCGCCTCCCGGTCGTACACCGTGGTGTCCGGCCGGCCGCCGCCCGGAGCCGAACTGCCCGCCGCCGGAACCCAGAAGGCCAGCGGGTCGGAGATCACGCGCTCGCGCAGCCTCGTCAGCGTGTGCGTGATGCGCTCCAGGTCGTCGCCCGCCGGGTGCTCGCCGGGGCGCACGCCGACGGAGTGCGCGAGCTTGCGCGTGCGCTGGAGCTCCGCGGCCAGTAAATCGATGCGGGCGGGCAGGGCCGACCACACCGTGTCGGCGGCGACCACCAGGTCCAGCGAGCCGGCGTACAGCTCGTTCATCCGCTCCACCAGCGCGGCCAGCGTGAACCGCTCGCTGAGCCGGCCCGCGGCGGACAGCAGCGTCGGCGCGTTCGCGGTGGCCGCGGCCGTCGCGCCGCCCGCCACCGTGACGGACTCGCCGCGCAGCAGCTCGGTCAGCTCCACCAGGTCGTCGCGGCTGGACCAGCGGCGTCGGGCGCGGATCTCCCGGGCGGAGCGCAGCGCGCCCGCGTACGCGTCGAAGTACGCCCACAGCAGCGTGATCGACGCCTCCGCGGCCGTCCAGCGCTCCTTGGTGGTGCCGGTGAGTTCGGCGCCTTCGAGGAGTCTGCGGCCCGCGTGGTCCTGCAGGGCGAGGAGCGAGGTCTCGATGGCCTCGTGCTCCGCGCCGAGCCGCGCCAGCGCACGGTCCACCTCGTCCCGGTCCATCACCGGCCCGGCGGGGTCCGTGACGCCCATCGATCACCTCTCGCTGCGTTGTAGGGCTGGGTCGGCCGTGTCGTTCAGCTCTTGCGCAGGTACTGCGGCGGGGGCGGCTCGGACGGCGTCGAGCTCTTGCCCAGCGTTGCCGACAGCCACTTGTCGTACGACGCCTGCCAGCCGTCCGCCCGGTAGTCCACCAGGATGTGATTGACCCGGCGTACCAGATCGCCGGCGTCCTTCTTCATCGCCACGCCGTAGTACTCGGTCGTGAACGCGGCGCCCTTCAGTTCGACCGTCGGGTCCTGGGCGGCCTGGCTCGCGGCGAGCGCCGCGTCGGTCACCACCGCGTCGGCCTGGCCGAGTTGGAGCCGCACCAGGCAGTCGAGCTGGTTGGGCACCGTGCGGGAGATGTCGGCGGAGGCCGCGAGCCGGCCCTCCTTGCGGTCCTCCTCCAGCTTGGTGTACGCCGTCGAACCGGCCGCCGTGCATATCCTCTTGTGCGCCAGCGAGCCGTTGTAGCCCGTGATCGACGACGACTTGGGTGCCAGCACCTGCTGGCCCGTCTTGAAGTACGGGGCGGAGAAGGCGACATCGGCCAGCCGGTCGCAGGTGATGGTCATCGCGCGCACGACCATGTCGACCCGGCCGTCCTTGATCGCCGGGATGCGCCGGCTGGTGGGGATGGCCTTGAACTGGACGGCGTCCGGGTCGCCGAGGATCTCCCGGGCGATCCGGTGGGCCAGGTCGATGTCGAAGCCCTCCAGCTCCGCGCCCTTGGCGTTCGGATTGCGATAGCCCCAGCGGTAGCTGTTCTGGTCGATGCCGACGATCAGCTTCCGCTTCCCGTCCGGGCGGGCCTTGATGGCGTCGATCGTGGACCCGTCCGCGCCCGAGGGCGACAGCGTCTGCTTCTGCGCCTCCGACTCCTTGCAGTGGTCGGCCCGCGCCTGCTCGGCCGTGGCGACGCGTCCGGTGCCCGCTCCCGCGCCGCCCCCGTTCCCGCCGCCGGGCGGCCGGACCGACGGCAGCAGCAGGACGAAGACCAGCGCCACCGCGCAGGCGACCGCCATCGCCCCCACCCCGCCCCAGCCGCGCAGGGAGACCCGCACGCGCCGTACGTTCATCGTCAAGTCCCCTTTCTCCGCTGTGCCGTTCATCGGTACTCCGACAGCCTGCGCCCGATGCCGAGCACGGCGCCCGCCGCGCCGAGGACGGCGAGGACGGCGGCGCCGGCGGTCAGCCCGGTCATCGCGTCCCTGCCGTCGCCCGCCGACCGCCGGAACTCGCTCTGCTCGTGCGCGAGCGCGTGCCTGAGGTTCTCGTCCACGTTGTCGAAGCACTCACCGGTCGCGTCCTTGGCGCCGATCACCTTGTCGAGGGCCTGCTGGTAGTTGCCGTTCTCGTCCTCCGTGCGGGCCGACGCGTGGCGCTTCTTCCACACCGCCATGTTGCCCTCGGCCGCCACCACCGGCCTGCCGCCCGCCGGGTCGTCGGCGAGCTTCCGCGCCTCGGTCAGGCCCTTGCCGAGGACGTCCATGTCCGTGTCGAAGTCGTAGTAGTAGGCGTCGTACGTCGTGTCGCCCACCTTGACCGTGTCGGCGCCGCGGGCCACCAGGCTCAGGTTCTCGTTGCCCCGGGCCTTGAGGGAGGCGATGCGGGCGTCGTGCAGGACGTTCAGCGAGCGGACGCCGTGGTCGTAGGAGCTGTTCAGGTCCGCGCGGGCGACGGTGTGGCCCACGACGAGCCAGAGCAGCACCACCGTGGCGGTGGCCGTGGCGGCGACCAGGCCGTGGTTCAGCACGCGGTTCGTGCGCCGGTACTCGCGGTGCTGGGCCCAGCCGAGCGCGCCGAGGGCGACGACACCGAGCGCGATGGCGGCCCACGGGTACGGCGTCGCGTCGCCGTAGTCCGAGCGCAGCCGCTGGTTCTCCTTCTTGTACAGCTCCTCGGCCGCCGGGAGCATCTGCTTCTGCATCCTGTTGTTGGCGTACCGCAGATAGGCGCCGCCCACCGGATAGCCCTGCCGGTTGTAGGTCCGGGCCCGCTCGATCAGGCCCTTGTACTCCGGGAGCAGCTTGTTCAGCTTCGATATGGCCGCGGCGGAGGGCGAGTTCGGCTCGGAGCTGGCGGCGGCCGTGACGAGTTTGGCGGCCGCCGTACGGATGTCGTTCTCGTACCGGTCGCGGGAGGCGGGCGTCTCCTGCCCGCCCGCCAGAAAGCCGCTGGAGGCGGCCGTGTTGGCGTCGGCGAGGGAGCGGTAGATGTCGGCCGCGTCCGAGCTGAGCGGCTGGCTGCTGTGCAGCACGTCGTCGGCGGCGGCCGCGCGGTCGGTCGTCTGCCAGGCGGTGACGGTGCCGAACGCGACGACCAGGAGGGCGAGTAACGCTCCGATGACGCGCAGCCGGCCCGGTTCGGTGGTCGCGGCGGCACGCAGGCGGTCGACACCCTCGGCGAAGGCGGTCCGCCGCGCCTCGGCCGGCGCCGATGTGCCCGCGGGAGCCACGGTCGCGGGAGTCGCGGAGGCGGGAGTCACGGGCGGCCCGGGCCGCGGCGGGACGGCGGGCATGGTCGGCAGGCCGGCTCCGGACCCCGTCCCCGAGCCGGTGCTTGACCCCGTACCCGGCCCCGCACCCGCCCTCGATCCTGCCCCTGACCCTGATCCCGGCGGTGCCGTGCTGTTCTTCGGCGGGTGTGCCACTGCTGACCTCCCCCATGGTCATCCGTCGCCGCCAAGTATCGCCGCCGGGACTGACATCCGCACCGGCGTTCCACCCCCTGCCCATGAATACGTCGCACGAATCTGTCCGGTTCCCCGGCGTGTGCGACGGTCCTCCGCAAACGCCGAGAGGCGGCACCGGAAGCTCCGGTGCCGCCTCTCGCCGCAGGCCTGTTCTCGTGCCGCTACGGCTGCTTCCCCGCCGTCCGCTGCGGAGCCATCGGAGCCACCGGGGCCGCGGACGCGATCGGCGACGCCTCCCGCGACTCCGGGGACGTGGGGTTGGAGAACGCCGACGGGGCCGCGACGTCCGCCACGGAGGCGGTGTCCAGGTCCGGAGCCACCGTGGACTCGCCCACGATCGGGATGCGGGCCGCGTCGAAGGCACGCTTGACCCGCCAGCGCAGCTCGCGCTCGACGGTCACCGCCTTGCCCGGCATCGTCTTGGCCGCCACGCGGACCGTCATCGAGTCGATCTGGACGCTGTCCAGGCCGAGCACCTCGATCGGACCCCACAGGATCTCGTTCCAGGGCTCTTCCTTGGTCATCTTCTCGGCGACCTCGTCGAGGGTGGTCTTCACCTTGTCCAGGTCCTCCGAGGACCTGACCGTCACGTCGACGTCCGCGGTCGCCCAGCCCTGCGAGAGGTTGCCGATCCGCTTGACCTCGCCGTTGCGGACGTACCAGATCTCGCCGTTCTCGCCGCGCAGCTTGGTCACGCGCAGGCCGACCTCGATGACCTCACCGGAGGCCACGCCCGCGTCGATCTGGTCGCCGACGCCGTACTGGTCCTCGATGATCATGAAGACACCGGAGAGGAAGTCCGTCACCAGGTTGCGGGCGCCGAAACCGATCGCGACACCGGCGACACCGGCGGAGGCAAGCAGCGGAGCCAGGTTGATCTTGAACGCGGACAGCACCATCAGGCCCGCCGTGCCGAGGATCAGGAAGCTCGCCACCGAGCGCAGCACCGAGCCGATCGCCTGCGAGCGCTGGCGGCGGCGCTCGGCGTGGATCAGCAGGCCGCCCAGCGCCGTGTTGTCGACCGCCTGGACAGTGCGGTTCATACGGTCGATCATCTTGGTGATCGCCCGCCGCACCACGATGCGCAGTACCGCCGCGATCACCAGGATCAGTACGATCCGCAGACCGGTCTCCAGCCACGTGGACCAGTTCTGCTCGATCCAGCCGGCGGCGTGCGTCGCGCTCTGCTGGGCGTCCTGGAACGTGGGCACCGCCGGAGTCGACGCCCCGGGGGACGGCGACGGCGACGGCGGCGAACCGGCGGCCGACAGGACGGCGGACAAGGACACGGCAGGTACCTCCAGGTGCTGCGCCGCCCCTCCGGTGTGGTGGGCATGGTAGATGGGCCTCGGTCGGCGTCGACCAAGGTCACGGAAGGGTCACCGGACAGGGGCAGAACCACCACACTAACGGGGCATTGCGCCTGGGGTGTGTGATGTGTTCGGGAGAGACCTCGGTCACGTGGGCTTGAACAGGCCATGCTCCGGGGGATGAATCCCGGTGTGGTCGAAAACACTCTCAGCCCGTTACCGGGACATGGTGGCGCTACCACCAGGCATGAGGGGAAACTGGCTGCAGATCGTCCCGGCGCGAGCCACGCGCCGCCGGCGTACAAGGAGGCATCCGTGCCGCATGTCCTGGTCCTCAACGCGTCGTACGAGCCGCTCGGCGTCGTACCGCTCCGCCGCGCGCTCGTCCTCGTCCTCGAGAACAAGGCAGTCTGCCTCGAGGAATCCGGCGCCTATCTGCACAGCGCAACCGTCACGATCCCCGCACCCAGCGTGGTCCGGCTCAAGCGATTCGTCCGGGTTCCCTATCGGGGGCCCGTTCCTCTGACCCGACGGGCCCTGTTCGCCCGCGACGGGGGCCGGTGCATGTACTGCGGTAGCGTCGCAACCAGCGTCGACCACGTCATCCCGCGCAGCCGCGGGGGTCAGCACGTCTGGGACAACGTGGTGGCGTCCTGCCGCCGCTGCAACCACGTCAAGGCCGACCGCCACCTCTTCGAGATCGGCTGGCGGCTGCGCCACAAACCCGCTCCCCCCACCGGCCTGGCCTGGCGCATCATCGGCACCGGCCATAGGGACCCGCGCTGGCTGCCCTACTTGCAGCCGTACGGCGCGGACGACGCCATGGCCCGGATCGACGGCATATCCGCCTGACGATCCGGGCCTTCGCATTGCGTCGTACGACGGTGTACGGCGCAATGCACGGCGGGTGACAGGGGCGGGCGACGCAACCGGCCGCGCCGGTCGCCCCGGCGCGTCACACGTAGCGCAGCTCCGCCGCGCGCGCCGAGCGGCGCAGCGTGAGCGTGCTTACTCGCTAGATGTACTGAGTGAATAGTCATCGCGGAAAAAATTTTCCGTCCGCGCACCGCAGTTTCCGCAGGCTCTGCGGACGTTTCCGCACGCTCCCCGGAACGTTGTTCCTTGGAGGCACGTCTGCCATCCCATCCACGGGGTAGGCCTCGTGTAACACGCCAGACGCCGTACTCGTCGTACGACGTGCCGCACGTACCGCCAAGGAGACCCCCGTGGCCACACCGGCTCATCTGTCACTCCCGGCCCAGTCCAAACCCGTGCCGGGGCCGTCCGTCGAACCGGAGGAGCCCCACTTCTGCGTGTTCAGCGCGGAGGGCGCCTGCATCGAGGTGCCGCTGACCAGCGAGCCTCCGTTGCCCGAGACCGCCCCCCTGACCAGCGAGCCGCCTCTCGCCGAGGCCGCTCCGCTGACCAGTGAGTCCCTCGCGACCGCGGGTATCTCGGGCCCGGGGTTGTAGGTGGCGGCACCCGGGCCGGCCGACCCCGCCGACGCGGACCTGTCCCGGCTGGCCGAGCTGTACGGCGTCGCCACCTCCTACAGCCCCTCCCCGGACCGTACGGTCGCGGTCCCCGCCGGCGCCGTCGCCGCCGCCCTGGCCGCCCTCGGCGTCGACACGAGCACCCCGCGGGCCGCCCGGGCCGCGCTCGCGGACCGCGAACGGGAGGTGCGCGAGCGACTGCTGCCGCCGACGGTCGTCCACTGGACCGGCTCCCGGGAAAACCCCCTCGCCGCGCTGCCACCCGGCACCCGTCTGCGCATCGAGACCGAGGAGGAGGGGGAGGTTCGCGCGGCCGTCGACGAGCTTCCGGTCGGCGTCCATCGCGTGACCGCCGTCGCCCCCGACGGGCGGACCGCCGAGGCCCGTCTGATCATCGCCCCGGACCGGCTCCCCACGCCCGCCGGGCGCTCGTACGGACTCCTCGTCCAGCTGTACTCCCTCCTGTCCCGGCGCTCCTGGGGCATGGGGGACCTCGGCGACCTCGCCGAGCTCGCCACCTGGGCCGGATGCACCGCGGGCGCCGGTTTCGTGCAGGTCAACCCGCTGCACGCGGCCGTACCCGGCACCGCCGCCGCCCCCACCGACCCCTCCCCGTACCGGCCCTCCTCCCGCCGCTTCCCCGACCCGGTGCACCTGCGGGTGGAGAACATCCCCGAGTTCGTCCACGTCGAGGACCGCGAGCGCCTCCGCGCGCTGCTGGAGCGGGCCGAACGGCTGCGCGCCGCCGTGCTCGACAAGGGCGCCCTGATCGACCGGGACGCGGTGTGGGAACTCAAGCGCGAGGCGCTCGGGCTGGTCTGCGACGTCCCCCTCGGGCCGGGCCGGCAGGCCGCCTACGCCGACTTCCTCGCCGAGGAGGGCCGGGGGCTGGAGGACCATGCCACCTGGTGCGCGCTCGCCGAGGTGCACGGCTCGGACTGGCGCCGCTGGCCCGCGGGGCTCCGCGACCCCCGCTCGCTCGAAACCGCCCGCGCCCGCGCCGAGTTGGCGGACCGCGTCGACTTCCACTCCCGCCTCGCCTGGCTCACCGACGGCCAGCTCGGCGCGGCCCAGCGTGCCGCACACGAGGCGGGGATGCCGGTCGGGATCGTCCACGACCTCGCGGTCGGGGTGCATCCGCAAGGCGCCGACGCCTGGGCGCAGCAGGAGCACTTCGCCGCCGGAATGTCGGTCGGCGCCCCGCCCGACGCCTTCAACGCCCGCGGCCAGGACTGGGGCCTGCCGCCCTGGCGCCCCGACCGCCTGGCCGAGTCCGGCTACACGCCGTACCGCGGCCTGCTCCGCGCCCTGTTCCGCTACGCCGGCGCCCTGCGCATCGACCACGTCATGGGTCTGTTCCGGCTGTGGTGGGTGCCCCAGGGGCAGCCGCCCACCGAAGGCACGTACGTCCACTACGACGCGGAGGCCATGCTCGCCCTCCTCGCCCTGGAGGCCACCCGCGCCGGAGCCGTGGTGATCGGCGAGGACCTGGGGACCGTGGCGCCGGGGGTGCGCGAGGCACTGCAGCGGCGCGGGGTGCTCGGCACCTCGGTGCTGTGGTTCGAACGGGACTGGGCCGGTGACGGCCGCCCGCTCCCGCCGGACCACTGGCGCGCCGACTGCCTGGCCACCGCCACCACCCACGACCTCCCGCCCACCGCCGCCCGCCTCACCGGCGAACACGTCGAACTCCGCGACCGCCTAGGGCTGTTGACCCGGCCGCCGGCGGAGGAACGGGCCGCGGCCGCCGCGGACACGGGGGAGTGGCTGGCCCTGCTGACCCGCCTCGGCCTGCTCCGGGGTACGGCCGGAGGGCGCTCGTCGGCCGCCGAGGAGGAGCAGATCCAGGCCGTCCACCGCTTCCTGCTGCGCACCCCCGCCCGGATGATCGGCGTCTGGCTCCCGGACGGCACCGGCGACCGCCGCCCGCAGAACCTCCCGGGCACCTGGGACCAGTACCCCAACTGGCGGTTGCCCGTCGCCGACGCCGACGGCCGCCCGCTCACCCTGGAGGAACTCGCCGCGTCGCCGCGCCTGCACGCACTGCTCGCGGTGCTGCGGGACGGAACCGGGCGGTGACCGTGCGGCGCGGACGGTGAACACGTCTGTGGACGGTGAACGCGTATGCAGAGCGGGGGTGAACGCGTATACGGCACCCCGGGCGCGCGCCTCGTTCGGGCGTTCGCTACTTTTGCACCGTGGACAAGAAGAACGCCCTGCGCGCCGGCGCCCTGGCTGCCGGTACGACGCTGATGATGCTGCTCATGTCGTCCCCCGCGCTCGCGCTCACCCGCGACGACGGCGACGACCCCGGCCAGAGCTTGAGCGCCATCGAGACGCTGGGCCTCTACGTCGCTCTCCCCCTGGTCCTGTTCGCGGTCATCGCCGGCCTGGTGATGGTCCTCGACAAGTCCAAGATCCGCGTGACCAAGCCCGCCGCGGCCAAGTCCAAGGCCTGAGCGGACCCTGACCTGCGCGCCGAGGGCGCCGGCCTCCCGTTTCGTACGTCTGTCGTACGACGAGGGTGAGGCCGGCGCCCTCGGCGCGTTCGGGCTCGGTTTCCGGGCCGCCCCTCAGGGATTCGGCGCCGTCAGATAACGCTGCACGGTGGGCGCCAACCACGCCACGATCTCCTCGCGGGCCAGCGCCACGACGGACGGCAGCCGCAGCACGTAGCGCGTGAGGGCCAGCCCGAGCATCTGCGAGGCGCAGAGCGCGGCCCGCGCCGGTACCTGCTCGGGGTCCGGGCACGCCTGCCGGGCGACGGGCAGCAACTGATCGCGGAAGATGCCCTGGACGCGCTCGGCGCCCGCCTGGTTGGTGACGCCGACCCGCAGTACGGCAGTCAGCTCCCCGTTCTCCTCCCACAGGTCGAGGAAGTGCGATACGAGGGCCCGGCCGATCTCCTCCCGCGGCAGCGCGGCCAGCTCCGGAAGCCGCAGGTCGACCGCGACGGCCGCCGCGAACAGGCCCTCCTTGCTGCCGTAGTAGCGCATCACCATCGACGGATCGATGCGCGCGTCCTTGGCGATCGCGCGGATGGTGGCCCGCTCGTAGCCGTCGGCGGCGAAGCGCTCGCGGGCTGCGGCGAGGATGGAGTTGCGGGTGGCGTCGGAACGGCGGGCCGAGTTCCCGTTCCCGCTGGTGTGGCCGGTCATGCCAACGAGCGTAGGCCAACCAGCGTGGGCCCACAAGCGTTGGCCCACGTGTGTTGGCCAACAACTGTTGACTCGCGTCCATCCGCGGCGTACGTTTGCCAACGAGCGTTGACCAACGGGCGTTGGCACTCCAGGAGGCCACCATGAACGGCACGGCTCACACCCCGAACGGGACGAACGGCACGTCGGAATCGCCCCGCACCCCGCTCCCCGTGATCGTCGTCGGCTCCGGTCCCACCGGTCTCCTGCTCGCCGGTGACCTGGCCGCCGCCGGTGTCCCGGTCACCCTCGTCGAGAAGCGCCCGCACAAGATCAGCAACCTCTCCCGCGCCTTCGTCCTGCACGCCCGTACCCTCGAACAGCTCGACGCCCGCGCGCTCGCCGACGACGTGGAGGCCGCCGGCCGGCCCATCGAGCGGCTGCGCCTCTTCGGCGGCCTCGTCATCGGGCTCGACGCCCTCCCCTCCCGCTTCAACCACGCCCTCGTCCTCCCGCAGTACGAGGTGGAGAAGGTGCTGGAGCGCCGGGCGGTGGAGGCAGGGGTGGACTTCCGGTACGAGACCGAGGTGACGGGGCTGACCCAGGACGCGGACGGGGTGACGGTCGAGGTCCGCGCCACGGGTGAGAGCTCCGGCAACGGCTACCGCCACGGCGACGGCGACGGCCCCGACAAGGCCCCCGACGGTGTCACCGCCGCTCGCACCGAGCGCCTGCGGGCCGCATACGTCGTCGGCGCCGACGGGATGCGGAGCGCCGTGCGGGAGGCGATCGGGCTGCCGTTCCCCGGGCGTTCCGTCATCCGTTCCGTCGTCCTCGCCGACGTCCTGCTCGCCGAGAAGCCGGAGAACCTGCTCACCGCCGCCGCCGTCGGCGACGCCTTCGCCTTCATCGCCCCCTTCGGCGACGGCTACTACCGCGTCATCGGCTGGCACCGCGGCCGCGACGTCCCCGACAGCGAGCCCCTCGACCTCGAAGAGGTCAGGGAGATCACCCGCCTCGCCCTCGGCCGGGACTTCGGGATGCACGACGCCCGCTGGATGTCCCGCTTCCACAGCGACGAACGGCAGGCGCCCGCCTACCGGGTGGGCCGTGTCTTCCTGGCCGGCGACGCCGCGCACGTCCACAGCCCGGCCGGCGGCCAGGGGATGAACACCGGGATGCAGGACGCGGCCAACCTGAGCTGGAAGCTGGCCGCGGTGGCGAACGGGCACGCGGACGCGTCGCTGCTCGACACCTACCAGGCCGAGCGCCACCCCGTCGGCAAGGCGGTGCTCCGCAGCAGCGGCGCGCTCGTCCGCCTCGCCATGGCCAAGCGCCCCTGGACGCTGGCGCTGCGCACGGCCCTCGCCACCTTCCTCGGCGCCGTCGGGCCGGCCCGCCGCAAGGCGGTCGGCCAGATCACCGGCATCGGCTACAAGTACCCGGCTCCGCGCGGCGCCCACCGCCTCACCGGCACCCGCGTCCCGGACATCGCCCTCGCCGACGGCGCCCGCCTCTACGAGGCCCTGCGCGGCACCCGGTTCGTGCTGATCACTCCGGAGCCGTACGAGGAGCAGGACGCCCGCAAGGACCGGCTGACGGTGACTCACTGGGCAAGCGACCGCCGTACGACCGTGCTGGTACGCCCCGACGGATACGTCGCCTGGGCAGCCGACTCCGCCACCCCGGCGGTGATCGACGCGGCGGTGGCCGCCCACGTGGGCTGATCCGGACAGCGCGAAGGGGCGCCCGGTGCGACACCGGACGCCCCCGTCGACGTACGAACGACTACGCGGCCGCCGCGTCCGCCGCCTGTGCCTTCAGTGCGCGCTCGATGCCCGCGCGCGACTCCGAGACCAGGCGGCGCAGGGCCGCGTTGGGCTCGGCCGAGGTGAGCCAGGTGTCCGTCTTGGTGAGGGTGTCCTGCGACACCTGGAGGGACGGGTAGAGGCCGACCGCGATCTGCTGGGCGATCTCGTGGGAGCGGGAGTCCCAGATGCCCTTGACGACCTCGAAGTACCGGTCCGTGTACGAGGCGAGCAGCTCGCGCTGGTCGGTCTGGACGAAGCCGCCGATCACGGCCTCCTGGACGGCGTTCGGCAGCTTGTCGGACTCGATGACCGACGCCCATGCCTCCGCCTTGGCCTCCGGCGTCGGGCGGGCGGCGCGGGCGGTGGCCGCGTGGCGCTCACCGGCGGCCGTCTTGTCCCGCTCGTACTCGGCCGCGATCTCCGCCTCGTCGAAGCGGCCGACCGCCGCGAGCCGCTCCACGAACGCCCAGCGCAGCTCCGTGTCGACGACCAGGCCCTCGAGCGTCTGGGTGCCGTCCAGCAGGCTGTCCAGGAGGTCCAGCTGCTCCGGCGTACGAGCCGTCGCCGCGAACGCGCGCGCCCAGGCCAGCTGGTGGTCGCTGCCCGGCTCGGCCGTGCGCAGGTGGGCCAGCGTGGCCTCGGTCCAGCGAGTGAGCAGGGCCTCGCGGGCGGCCGGGTCGGCGTACAGGTCGATCGCCAGCTTCACCTGGCGCTGCAGCGACTGCACGACACCGATGTCGGACTCCTTGCCGATGCCGGACAGCACCAGGGACAGGTAGTCGCGGGTGGCAAGTTCGGCGTCGCGGGTCATGTCCCAGGCCGACGCCCAGCACAGGGCGCGCGGAAGAGACGCCTCGAAGTCGCCGAGGTGCTCGGTGACGAAGGCCAGGGACTGCTCGTCCAGGCGGACCTTCGCGTACGACAGGTCGTCGTCGTTGAGGAGGACGACCGCCGGGCGGCGGGTGCCCGCCAGCTGCGGCACGGCCGTCAACTCGCCGTCCACGTCCAGCTCGACGCGCTCCACCCGCACCAGCTTGCCGCTCGCCTCGTCGAGGTCGTACAGGCCGACCGCGATGCGGTGCGGGCGCAGCGTGGCCTCGCCCTTCGCGCCGGCGGGCAGGGCCGGGGCCTCCTGGCGGATCGCGAAGGACGTGATGACGCCGTCGGCGTCGGTGTCGATCTCCGGGCGGAGGATGTTGATGCCCGCCGTCTGCAGCCACTTCTTCGACCAGGTCTTCAGATCGCGGCCGGAGGTCTCCTCCAGGGCGCCCAGCAGGTCGGACAGGCGCGTGTTGCCGTACGCGTGCCGCTTGAAGTACGCCTGCACGCCCTTGAAGAACTCGTCCTCGCCGACGTACGCGACGAGCTGCTTGAGCACGCTCGCGCCCTTGGCGTAGGTGATGCCGTCGAAGTTGACCAGCACGTCGTCGAGGTCGCGGATCTCGGCCATGATCGGGTGCGTGGACGGCAGCTGGTCCTGGCGGTACGCCCACGTCTTCATCGAGTTGGCGAACGTGGTCCAGGCGTGCGGCCAGCGCGAGGCGGGCGCGGAGGCCTGGCAGGCGATGGAGGTGAAGGTGGCGAACGACTCGTTCAGCCACAGGTCGTTCCACCACTCCATGGTGACCAGGTCGCCGAACCACATGTGGGCCAGCTCGTGCAGGATGGTCTCCGCGCGCACCTCGTACGCCGCGTCGGTCACCTTGGATCGGAAGACGTACTGGTCGCGGATGGTCACCGCGCCCGCGTTCTCCATCGCGCCCGCGTTGAACTCCGGCACGAAGAGCTGGTCGTACTTCTTGAACGGGTACGCGTAGTCGAACTTCTCCTGGAGCCAGTCGAAGCCCTGCCGGGTCACCTCGAAGATGGCGTCCGAGTCGAGGAACTCGGCGAGGGACGGGCGGCAGTAGATGCCGAGCGGCACGCTCTGCCCGTCCTTCTCGTACACGCTGTGCACCGAGTGGTACGGGCCCACGATGAGCGCCGTGATGTACGAGGAGATGCGCGGGGTCGGCTCGAAGGCCCAGACGTTGTCCGTGGGCTCCGGAGTCGGCGAGTTGGAGATGACCGTCCAGCCCTCGGGCGCCTTCACGGTGAACCGGAAGGTCGCCTTCAGGTCGGGCTGCTCGAACGAGGCGAAGACCCGGCGGGCGTCCGGGACCTCGAACTGGGTGTAGAGGTAGGCCTGCTCGTCGACCGGGTCGACGAAGCGGTGCAGGCCCTCGCCGGTGTTGGTGTAGGCGCAGTCGGCGACGACCCGCAGGATGTTGCGCCCCTCCAGCAGCCCCGGCAGGGCGATCCGCGAGTCCTTGAAGACCTCGGCGGGGTCGAGCGCGTCCCCGTTGAGCGTCACCTCGTGCACGGTCGGGGCCACCAGGTCGATGAACGACTCGGCCCCTCCCTCGGCGACGTCGAAGCGCACCGTGGTCGCGGACCGGTAGGTGCCGCCCTCCTGCGCGCCGGAGAGGTCGAGATCGATCTCGTACGAGTCGACGGTGAGCAGCTCGGCCCGCGCTTGCGCCTCTTCGCGGGTCAGGTTTGTGCCAGGCACGCGGTCATCTCCTCGGTATGTGTGGGTTGCGCCATCCTTCCACGGAGCTGGGCGGAAGGCGATGTCCGTCTTCCGCCGGTGGGAGGAGCCGTCAGGCACGACTCGGGAGACGCTCTGTCAAATCCCGGCGGACCCGGGAGCGCTGGCGCGCGTCCGATGTCGTGATCTATGCCACCGGCCTGCACCCGGGGGTCCGTCACCGGAACTGGGCGAAGTGTCCGGGTGACGCACATTGTGATCACGGAACTCGCCGGTAGGGCAGCGCGCGGTGCATGACGGTTGATCATGGTCTGAAAATATGTGCGTTTCTCCAAAGTTCTGTGACCAAGCGGAGTGTTAGCGTCCACGGCCTTGAAGTTCCCAAGGAAAGGAAGGGCTTGTGGCACACCTGCATCACTTCGGCGCAGGATGGCTCTCACCTGTCCTCTCGTATGTGATGGCCTCCATCGGCGCGGCGCTCGGACTGCACTGCACCCTGCGGGCCCTGGCGACGGACGGACGCTCCCGGCGCAACTGGCTGGTGACGGCCTCGGTCGCGATCGGCTCGGGCATCTGGACGATGCACTTCATCGCCATGCTCGGCTTCGGAGTCGACGGAACCCCGATCCGCTACGACGTCCCGCTCACGCTTCTCAGCCTGGTGATGGCCGTGGCGGTCGTCGGGGCGGGCATCTTCACCGTCGGCTACGGCACGTCGCGTTGGCGCTCGCTCCTGCTGGGCGGTCTGGGCACCGGCCTCGGTGTCGGCGCCATGCACTACCTCGGCATGGCGGCCCTGCGGCTGTACGGCAACGTTGACTTCGACCTGCCGCTCGTCGTCCTCTCGCTGGTCATCGCCGTCGTCTCGGCGACGGTCGCGCTGTGGGCCTCCGTCACGGTGCGCGGTGCCGCGGGCGTGACGGTCGCGGCCCTCGTCATGGGGTTCGCCGTGTGCAGCATGCACTACACCGGCATGGCCGCCGTGAGCATCGAACTCGCCCCGCACACGGGGGTCCTGGGCGGCGCCACGTCCACCGAGTTCATCTTCCCCCTCGCGGTGCTCCTCGGTTCCTTCCTCTTCCTCGCGTCGGCCTTCGTCGCCCTGTCGCCCACGGCGCGCGAGCGGGCCGAGAGCGCCGACGCCGCGACCGCACTGCTCGACGAGGCATGACGTGATGAACACACTCCCCGTGCCACGGTCGATCCGGGCGAAGATCGTCTGTCTGCTGATGGTCCCGGCCGTCTCCCTGATGGCACTGTGGGCCTTCGCCACCGTCACCACGGCGCGCAGCGTCTCGGGACTGAGCCAGTACAAAGAGGCCAACGCCACCCTCCAGAAACCCCTGGACACGCTCGTCGACGCCGTGCAGTCCGAACGCTCCGCCGCGCTCCGCCGGCTCGCCGCGCCCAGCGCGGAACGGGCCGCGAACGAGGCGGACCGGGAGAAGGCCACCGACGCGGCCGTCGCCGCGCTCCGCACCGGGATCCGGTCGAGCAGCCTGGACGGCGAGTCCGTGGGCGCCGACCTCGCGGGCCGCGCCGACCGGTTGACGACCGGCCTCGACCACCTCGGCACGCTGCGCGCGCGACTGCACGGACGCGACGCCGGATGGCAGGACGCCTACGCCGGCTACGACGACACCCTCGCCCGCGCCTTCGCCCTCCAGGGCTCCCTGGCCGCCCTGCACACCCCCGACACGGCCTCGACGGCACGCGTCGTCCTCGAACTGGCACAGGCCCGGGAGATGATCGCCCGCGAGGACGCGCTGATGGGCGCCGCGCAGGCGTCGGGCCGGATGAGCACGGGCCAGTACCTGGAGTTCACCGGCGCCGCCCACACCGAGCGGCAGCTCCTGTCCGCCTCCGTGGACGATCTGCGGCCCGCCGACGCGGCCGCGTACCGGAAGGTCCTCGCCGGGACCGCGATGCGCGACGTGCGCGGCGTCGAGGACGCCCTGCGCGAGGCCGGCTATGCCGGGCGCGCGGGACAGATCGCCGCCTCCGCCCGCTGGAGCACACCCGCCGAGGACGTCCTTCAGCAGCTCGCCGCGGCGCAGAAGCAGGCGAGCACCGGCGCCGCCGACAGCGCGGACCCGTTCTCGTTCGACACCTACGGCGGCTCGGGCATCGCCGTGCTCCTCGGCCTCGTGGGCGTGGTGCTCTCGCTGGTGATCTCGGTCAGGATCGGCCGCGGCCTCGTCGTCGAGCTCGTCGACCTGCGCAACTCCGCGCTCCGGCTGGCCGGTCGCGAACTGCCGCGGACGATCGCGCGGCTGCACGCGGGAAAGCCCGTCGACCTCGACGCCGTGGCGCCCGTGCGCACCCACCACGACGACGAGATGGGCCAGGTCGGCGCCGCGCTCGACGCCGTCCACCGGGCCGCGATCAAGGCGGCCGCCGACCGTGCCGAGGTCCTGCACGGCGTCTCCGGCGTCTACGTGAACCTGGCGCGCCGCAGCCAGACCCTGCTGCACCGTCAGCTCGCCCTGCTCGACACGATGGAACGCCGCAACGAGGACCCGGTCGAGCTGGAGGACCTGTTCCGGCTCGACCACCTCACCACCCGGATGCGCCGCCACGCGGAGAGCCTCATCATCCTCTCCGGCGCCGCTCCCGGGCGCGGCTGGCGGCATCCCGTACCGCTCATGGACGTCGTCCGGGCGGCCGTGGCCGAGGTCGAGGACTACGACCGGGTGCTGATCGCGGACATCCCGGCCGTCCGGCTGCCCGGCGCGGCGGTCGCGGACCTCACGCACCTGCTCGCCGAACTCGTCGAGAACGCCACGGTGTTCTCCCCTCCGCACACCAAGGTGCGCGTGTCCGCCGAGCGCGTCGGCGCGGGCATCGCCCTGGAGATCGAGGACCGCGGACTGGGCATGGAGGCCTCCGCGCTCGGCGAGGCCAACCGGCGCATCACCGACACCGAAGAGATCGACCTGCTCGACGGCGGCCAGCTCGGCCTGTACGTGGTGAACCGGCTCGCGCACCGCCTGGACCTGCGCGTGGCGCTGCGCCCGTCGGTGTACGGCGGCATCGTCGCCGTGGTCCTGCTGCCCGGCCACGTGGCGGGCGAGCCGATCGAGGACGCCGGTGAGTCGCCGGAGGCCCGGGAGGGGGCCGCGGACGGCGACGCGGCGATCGCCGGGCTGCCCCGCCGCCGGTCTGCAAGGCCGGACGCCGCCGCTCGGACCCAAGCCGGCCGAGGGGAAGCGGCGCCGGCCGCCCCCGCCTCGGTCGTCCCGCTGCCCGTGCGGGGGAGGCCGGCCCGTCCCGCGGCCGTGCCGGCGGAGGAGCCCGTGCTCCCCACGTCTGCGTCCGTTCCGGCCCAGCGACGGTCGCCGACCGCCGCCGAAGACCTCGCGCCGCCCGCGGGCCGGCCCGAACTGCCCCGCCGCGTACGCCAGGCGGGCCCCGCGCCCGAGTCTCCCGCCGAGGCCGCACCGCAGGAGCGGTCACGAAGCCGGTCCGGGAGAACACCCGACCAGGCCCGCGCCACCATGGCGTCCTTCCGGGCGGGCTGGGTCCGCGGCCAGGTGGGCAGCACGACGCCGCGCACCCGGGGCGAGAGCGACCACCACATCGAGAACGGCGAAGGAGAAGGCCGATGAACGGCACCGCCCACCGCTCCAGTGAACTCGACTGGCTTCTGGAGGACCTCGCCACCCGGGTGGAGGAGATCAGACACGCGGTCGTCCTCTCCGGCGACGGACTGCCGATCGGCACGACGCAGAACCTCAGCCGGGACGACGGAGAGCGGTTCGCCGCGATCGCCTCCGGCTTCCACAGCCTCGCCAAGGGCGCCGGACACCACTTCACGGCCGGCGGTGTCGTCCAGACCCTGGTCGAGCTGGAGGACGGGTTCCTGTTCGTCGTCGCCGCGGGCGAGGGCTCCTGCCTGGCGGTGTTCAGCGACGCCGGCGCCGACATCGGCCTGGTCGCCTACGAGATGGCCCAGCTGGTCAAGCGGGTCGGCGCCCACCTCGGCGTTCCGACGCGCGCCGAGGCCGGTGACACCGCCCCGCTCGATGTCTGACTCCGATCAGCGCTGGTACGACGCCGAGGCGGGACCCCTGGTGCGCCTCTATGCCGTGACGGCCGGGCGGGCACGCGTCGCCGGCGAGCAGCAGCTCGACCTGATGACCGTCATCCACGCCGACCCGGACGCGCCCGACGCATCCGAAGCCGGTCACGAACCGCCACTCTCGCCGGAGCAGCAGGCGATCCTCCGCCTGTGCAGCCCACGACCGCACCCGGTGGCCGACATCGCCTCCGACTCCGGGCTGCCGCTGACGGTCGTCCGCGTGCTCCTCGGCGATCTGCTGGCACTGCGGCTGATCCGTGCCACGCCGCCCGTCCCGCCGGCCCAGCTCCCCGACGCACGCATTCTCAGGAGAGTGATCGATGGACTCCGAGCGCTCTGACGCGCCTGCGCCCTTTCTGGCGCTCAAGATCCTCGTGGCCGGGGGCTTCGGGGTCGGCAAGACCACGTTCGTCGGCGCGGTCAGCGAGATCCGTCCGCTCAGCACGGAGGAGCCCCTGACCGAGGCCGGCCGGATGGACGACAGCCTGGACGGGGTCGCCGGCAAGCGCACCACCACCGTGGCCCTGGACTTCGGCCGGATCACCCTCGGCGACGACCTCGCGCTGTATCTGTTCGGCACCCCGGGCCAGGACCGGTTCTGGTTCCTGTGGGACGAGCTCGCCAAGGGCGCGCTGGGCGCGGTGGTCCTCGCGGACACCCGCAGGCTGCGGGACTGCTTCCCGGCCGTCGACTACTTCGAGCGGCGCGGGCTGCCGTTCGTCGTGGCCGTCAACTGCTTCGACGGCGCCCGCGACTACAGCGCGGAGGAAGTGGCGACGGCGCTCGACCTGGACGAGGGGACGCCGGTGGTGCTGTGTGACGCACGGCAGCTGGGATCCGGCAAGGAGGTGCTGATCACCCTGGTCGAGCTGGCGGGCGCGGCCGCCACCGCGGCACAGGCGTGACGGGTGATGGGTGACGCGGGCCCGGGACCCGGACCGGGAGCACCATGTCCGATTCCCGCCGGTGGACGGGGCGGGCGCGCGCGAGCCTGAAGCCATGACGACGCCGTACACCGCACGCCCCATCGAACCGCCCGTCCTGAAGGACCTGCGCACCGCCGACGACGCGGGGCGCCCCATGACCGCGACGACCGACGACGAGGGCGGCTCCCCGCTGCGCTGCTGTCTGCGCCACAGCGAACCGGGAGAGCGCATCGCCCTGGTCGCCTACGCCCCGCTGCGCCGGTGGGCCGTCGAGACGGGCGCGGAGCCGGGGGCCTACGACGAGCAGGGCCCCGTCTTCATCCACGCCCGGCAGTGCCCGGGCCCGGACGGCGACGCCCTTCCCTTCGCCGGCGCCCGCCGGACCTTCCGCCGTTACTCCGCCGACGGGCACATCCTCGGCGGCCGGCTGGTCGAGGCCACCGACAGCTTCGAGACGGCCCTGCGCAACGCGTTCGACGACCCGGCCGTGGCACTCGTCCACGTCCGGGCCGTCGAGTACGGCTGCTTCCTCTACGAGGTGCGCAGGCCTTAAGGCCCGCAGGCGCAGGAGGTGCGCGGGCCTCAGCCGCGCAGCTCCGCCGCGACCAGCTCCGCGATCTGTACGGCGTTCAAGGCCGCGCCCTTGCGGAGGTTGTCGCTGGAGACGAACAGGGACAGGCCGTTGTCCACCGTCTCGTCACCGCGGACACGGCCGACGTACGACGTGTCCTGGCCGGCCGCCTGGAGGGGGGTCGGGATGTCGGTGACGACGACACCCGGGGCGCCGGCCAGCAGCTCCAGCGCGCGCTCCGGGCTGATCGGCCGGGCGAAACGGGCGTTGACCTGGAGGGAGTGGCCGGAGAAGACCGGGACGCGCACGCAGGTGCCGGAGACCTTCAGGCCGGGGATCTCCAGGATCTTGCGGGACTCGTTGCGGAGCTTCTGCTCCTCGTCGGTCTCGTTCAGGCCGTCGTCGACGAGGTTGCCGGCGAAGGGCAGCACGTTGAACGCGATCGGCCGCTTGTAGACCTGCGGCTCGGGGAAGTCGACGGCCTCGCCGTCGTGGGTGAGCTTGTCGGCGTCGGCGATCACCTTCTGCGCCTGTCCGTGCAGCTCCGCGACGCCCGCGAGGCCCGAGCCGGACACCGCCTGGTAAGTGGCGACGACCAGCGCCTCCAGGCCCGCCTCCGCGTGCAGCGGCTTCAGGACCGGCATCGCGGCCATCGTCGTGCAGTTCGGGTTGGCGATGATGCCCTTGGGGCGGTCCGCGATCGCGTGCGGGTTCACCTCGGAGACGACCAGCGGCACGCCGGGGTCCCTGCGCCAGGCCGAGGAGTTGTCGATCACGACCGCGCCCTGCGAGGCGACCTTCTCGGCCAGGGCCTTCGAGGTCGCGCCGCCCGCCGAGAACAGCACGATGTCCAGACCGGTGTAGTCGGCCGTCGCCGCGTCCTCCACGGTCACGCCGTCCAGCACGGTCCCGGCCGAGCGGGCCGAGGCGAACAGGCGCAGCTCGTCCACGGGGAAGTCGCGCTCCGCGAGGATCCTGCGCATGACCGTGCCGACCTGACCGGTGGCTCCGACGATTCCGACCCTCACGGTGACTCCCTCTGTCCGTTGTTCACATGCTGCCTGTTGTTCACGTGCGTCTGCCTGGCCGACAGTTCCATCATGCGGCCGATCCGGGCCCGCCTGTCCAATTCTTTGCCCCGCCGACCCGAGGACTGGGACGACAGGGCGCCGAAACCGGTTGCGGACGTCCGGTGTCCAACCCGCTGAGCTGCAGATATTCATTCTGCGCGGGTCCCGCGCCGCAAGCTCGCCTGCCCGTCGCCCGCCACGGCCACACAGGGTGTGACGTACGCCTCTGGCCGACGCGCCGAGGCTCTAGTGTCCCTCCGGTGCGACAGAAACTGAGGGTGGCGGCCTACGCCGTGTGCGTCCGCGACGGACAGATCCTCCTCGCCCGCTCGCCGGCCCCGGGAGGCGGCCATGAATGGGTGCTGCCCGGCGGCGGCATGGAGCACGGCGAGGACCCCTACGACACCGTCCGCCGCGAGGTGACCGAGGAGACCGGCTACCGCATCGAGGTGATCGGCCTGCTCGGCGTGGACTCCCTGCGCCTGACGCGCCCGCGCCGCCTCGGCCGCGCCGTCGACCACCACGGCGTACGCCTCGTCTACGAGGGCCGTGTCACCGGCGGTGCGCTGCGCCACGAGGTGAACGGTTCCACGGACCTGGCCGCCTGGCAGGACCTGGACGCCGTGCCCGGCCTGATCCGAGTGGGCCTCGTCGACGTCGCCCTGCGGCTGTGGCGTGAGCGACCGGTCGGCGGACGGGTGCAATCCGGAGAAGCCGGGGAATCCGGGGAATCCGTGGAATACGCAGAATCCGGGGAATCGGGAGAATCCGGGTCCTGAACGCTCCGCCTACCCCCGGAGATGAACACCGCGTGACCCCGCTCCGGCGGGTCGGAATCCGTTCCATGAGCGCCCTCCGTACACCATGATCCACGTACGAAGATCGGCGCTGCGCGTTGCTGTTGCGTTCACGCGCAGGTCATCCCCGGTGCCAACGATCCAGAGCGAGCGGGATGTTCGCGACAGCGACCGCCCGCGACCACTGCAGACGCGTTCGCACCCGGGGAGATCGCGCCATGTCGCGCATACGCTCAGTCGCCACCTCCGCGCTGGGGGTCAACCGCCGTACCGTCCTCGCCGCCGCCGGGGCGGTGTCACTCTCCGCGGGCGTCGGATACGCCCTGCGCCCGACCGAGAGCCAGGCCGCCACCGCCGCCACCACGACGACGGCGTCCGAAGCCCCTGTCGCTTCCTCCCGCAAGGCCCCCGCCGCACCCCTCGCCCCCTACACCAAGGGCACGACCCTCGCCTCGGTCGCCGCCCCCCGCAACAGCTCCGGCTACCGCCGCCTCGGCGACGGCCCCGGCTGGCAGCGCGTCGTGCGCGGCGACCTGGCCGCCCCCAAGTCCGGCCGGGCGAGCCGCCGTACGGCACTCGCGTCGTTCGTGCAGTTCACCGACCTGCATCTGATGGACGTCCAGCACCCGCTGCGCCTGGAGTACCTGCGCGCCGCCGACCCGCACGCCTGGCGCCCGCACGAGGCGCTGACCGTGCAGGGCGCCATCTCGCTCGTCGAGCGGGTCAACGCGCTGCGCGGCGCCCCCGTCACCGGGTCCCCACTGCACTTCGTCATGACCACCGGCGACAACACCGACAACAACGCCCACTCCGAGCTGGAGTGGTTCATGAAGGTGATGAGCGGCGGCCGCATCACCCCCAACTCCGGTGACCCGCGGCACTACGAGGGCGTCCAGAGCAGCGGCCTGAAGCTGTACTGGCAGCCCGACTCCGCCCTCCGTGACGGCGACAAAGCGCTCGGATTCCCGCAGCTGGAGGGCTACTTGGCAGCCGCGATCCGCGAGGCCCGCAGCCCCGGCCTCAACCTGCCGTGGTACTCCACCGTCGGCAACCACGATGCCCTCCCGCTCGGCTGCTACGGCTCCCACGGTGACCCCTACCTCACCGAGCTGGCCATCGGCGGCAAGAAGCTGATGACGCTCCCCGAGGCCGAGGCCCACAAGCTCCAGGACGCCATCAAGGCCGGCAGCGACCCCAAGGGCGTCGGCTTCCGCGACCTGCTCAAGGCGCACGCCCGTGACATGCGTTCCGTCACGCCCGACGAGAGGCGCGCCCCCTACACCTCCTCCGACTACCTGAAGGCCCACCTGAACCCGGCCTACCAGGGCCTGGGTCCGGTCGGCCACGGCTACTCGTCGGCCAACCTGGACGCGGGCACGCAGTACTACATGTTCCGCATCGCCGACGACGTGATCGGCATCAGCCTGGACACCACCGACGCGGGCGGTCACTACGAAGGGTCCATCGGCACCGCCCAGTTGAGGTGGCTGGAGAAGACCCTGAGCGACAACAAGGACGCGCACGCCATCGTCTTCAGCCACCACACCAGCAAGACGATGACCAACACCCACCCCGACCCGGCCCGCCCCGACGAACACCGGCACAACGGCTCCGAGGTCGTCTCGGTCCTCGCGAGCCACGCCAACGTGCTGGCCTGGGTGAACGGCCACATCCACAAGAACGTCATCACCCCGCACACCGGCTCGGCCGGCCACTCCTTCTGGGAGATCTCCACCGCCTCCCACGTGGACTACCCCCAACTCGCCCGTGTGATCGAGCTGGTGGACAACAAGGACGGGACGCTCTCGCTCTTCACCACGCTCGTCGAGTCCGCCGCCCCCCACCGCACGGACTACACCGACCTCACCCAGCCGGGCCTGGCGGCCCTCTACCGCGAGCTCTCCTACAACGCCCCCGGCGCCAAGTCCCTCACGGGCGACCCGGAGGACCGGAACACGGAGCTGGTGCTGAAGAAGGGTTGAGGCGTGGGCACTTGGGAGGGGCCACGAGGAGGGGACGCCGGGCATCGGGCGCGCCCGGCGTCCCCTCCTCTCCCCTCCTGGTGCGCACCCGGTCCATCACTACCGGGGCAACACCACGACATACGCGGCGGGTTCCCGGTCCCCGGAGGTCATCAACGCCGTCCGCACGACCGCCGCCTGCAGTTCCATCGCGTCCCTCAGCTTCGTCGGGGTCACGTGCACTACCGTGATACCCAGCCGTTCCAAGTGTTCCCGCTTGCGCGCGTATTCCGACCACAGCGCGTCCTCGCCTTGCCGGGGCGCCCGCGTGTCCAGCTCCAGGGCCACCGCCTGCTCCGGCCAGTACGCGTCCAGGCCGCCGAGGTGCGGGCCGCCGGGAAGCCTCACGTCCACGTTCCACACCGGGTCCGGCAGGCCGAACTCCCGCACCATCTCGTACAGCCGGTGCTCCGCGACCGCCCTTCCCTCGGCCACGAGCGAGTCCACCGCGTCCGCCACATGCGGGCGCGACATCAGCTTCGCCCGGTCCAACTCCCGTACCACCTGTGCCGGTTCGCAGTACTCGAACCGCACCGCCTCCGTCAGCAGCCGCCGTACGGCCTCCGCGTCCGCCAGCTCCCGCACCGCGTCGGCCAGCGCACGCGGGACCGGGGCCACCGGAAGGCCCGTCACCTGGCGCGGAGTGGGCATGGCCGGGGTGCGGACGACGCGCACGGCGGGGGTCGAACGCAGGCGGCGGTCGCGGGGAACCAGGACGTCGATACGGTCCAGCGCCAGCAGGGAGGGGGACGAGGTGAAGCCGTGCAGGGCCAGGGCCGCCAGGCCGGTGATCATCGCCTCCGGGTACGCCGGTCGGTGCGGGCGCTCCGGGCTCGGCTGGGCCGGCACGCACGGCGCCGGTTCGCGCGCCGCGTACAGCAGTGCCGCGTGCAGGCGTTCCTCGCTGGTCGGCGGGCCGGGGTGGAGCAGGATCACACCGGGGAGCACCTGCTGCCAGGGTCCGCCGGGACGGCACTGGGCGTCGAGGTCGGCCGCCGGGACGCCATGGGACTCGAGCTGGGCCGCCGTCAGGACGCGGCGACGGACCCCGGGGAGGTGGGGACGGGGGGAGAGCGGGGTGTTGTGGGTCATGACCCCCCGATTCCCACCGCCGAATCGGTCCTTAACCGCTGTTACACGCTCGTCGACGAATGCGGACAAGGAGGGGCTAAAGGACGCATGTTCGGATGCCGAGTAGGCACGGAAAACCCCTGGTCCGTTCCGGTGAGGACCAGGGGTTACGGCTCCTATTGCCTGAATTCCGTAACGGTCACCTGGCGCCCAAGCCTTGGCCAAGGGTGCCGGGTGTCATCGGTTCATCCGGCCGTCGCGTCGCACTCCTGTGCCCGGAGCGCACGTGCCAGGTCGTCCCGCGCCTCCAGCACCAGCCGGCGCAGCGCCGGAGCCGCGTCCTCATGGGTACTCAGCCACGCGTCCGTCGCGTCCAGCGTCTCCTGGTCGTCCTGGAGGGAGGGGAACAGGCCGCGCACCACGTCCATGCCGATCTGGATCGAGCGCTCCGCCCACACCCGCTCGATCGCGGCGAAGTACTTCTCGGCGTACGGCGCCGTCAACTCCCGCTGCGACGGCTGCTGGAAGCCCGCGATCGTCGCCTCGACCAGGGCGTTGGACAGCGCGTCCGACTCCACCACCTGCGCCCACGCCTGCGCCTTCACCGCCGCCGAGGGGCGGGCGGCCAGGCAGCGCACCTGGTGGCGCTTGCCGGAGGCCGTGTCGTCGCGGGCCAGCTCCGCGGCCAGCACCTGCTCGTCCGCGACGCCGTGGGCGGCCAGCGGCTCCAGGAGCGCCCAGCGCAGCTCCTGGTCCACCTCCAGGCCGTCGATCTTGGCCGTGCCCTCCAGCAGGCCCTTGAGCAGCTGGAAGTCCGCCTCGCTCGACGCCACCACCGCGAAGAAGCGGGCCCACGCCAGCTGGTGTTCGCTGCCCGGCTCGGCCTCCCGCAGCTCGCGCAGCGCGCCCTCCGCCAGCAGCCGCTCGCCCGTCGGCCGCCAGTTCGGTGCCGCGTAGTGGACCAGCGCCGAGTTCGTCCACGCGTGCAGCATCTGCAGCACGCCGATCTCCGACTCGCGGCCCGCGAACCGCAGCACCAGGTCGACGAAGTCCCGCGCCGGCAGCAGCGCGTCGCGCGTCATGTTCCACAGCGCCGACCAGCACAGGGCGCGCGCCAGGGGGTCGGTCAGCGCGCCCAGGTGGTCCCGCAGCGTGGCGAGCGAGGCCTCGTCGAAGCGGATCTTGCAGTACGTCAGGTCGTCGTCGTTGACCAGCACCAGCTCGGGCGCCTCGGCGCCGGCCAGTTCGGCGACGACCGTACGCGGACCCTCGATGTCGGTCTCCACGCGCGCGTACCGCTCCAGGTCCCCGTCCGCGTTACGGCGGTACAGGCCCACCGCCACCCGGTGCGGACGCAGCTCGGGGTACGACTCCGGCGCCTCCTGGAGCACGGCCAGCTCGGTCACCCGGCCCTCGGAGTTCAGCAGCACCTGCGGCGTCAGGGAGTTCACGCCCGCCGTCTGCAGCCAGGACCGCGCCCACGCCGCCAGATCCCGGCCGCTGGTCTCCTCCAGCGCCGAGAGCAGGTCACCGAGGCGCGTGTTGCCGTACGCGTTCCGCTTGAAGTAGCGCCGGGCGCCCTCCAGGAACGCGTCCTGGCCGACGTACGCCACCAGCTGCTTGAGGACCGAGGCCCCCTTGGCGTACGTGATGCCGTCGAAGTTGAGCTTGGCGTCCTGCAGGTCCCGGATGTCCGCCGTGATGGGGTGCGTGGAGGGCAGCTGGTCCGCTCGGTACGCCCACGCCTTGCGGCGGTTGGCGAAGGTGATCCAGGCGTTGGTGAAGCGGGTCGCGCCGACGTTCGCGAACGTGCCCATGAAGTCCGCGAAGGACTCCTTCAGCCACAGGTCGTCCCACCACTCCATGGTGACCAGGTCGCCGAACCACATGTGCGCCATCTCGTGCAGGATGACGTTGGCCCGGCCCTCGTACGACGCCTGCGTGACCTTCCCGCGGAAGATGTACTCCTCGCGGAAGGTCACCAGACCCGGGTTCTCCATCGCGCCCAGGTTGTACTCCGGCACGAACGCCTGGTCGTACTTCCCGAACGGGTACGGGTAGTCGAAGTGGTCGTGGAAGAAGTCCAGGCCCTGCTTCGTGATCAGGAAGATGTCGTCCGCGTCGAAGTAGGGCGCCAGACCCTTGCGGCACATCGCGCCGAGCGGGATCTCCAGCGTCGTCCCGTCCTCGAAGGTGCGCGTGTAGGTGTCCGTCACGTAGTGGTACGGCCCCGCCACGACACACGTGATGTACGTCGAGATCGGCTTCGTCTCCGCGAACCGCCAGACCCCGTCGACGAGTTCACCGGCGCCATTGCTCCACACCGTCCAGTCGTCCGGCGCCTGCACCTCGAAGCGGTAGGGCGCCTTCAGGTCCGGCTGCTCGAAGTTCGCGAAGACGCGGCGGGCGTCGGCCGGCTCGTACTGCGTGTAGAGGTAGACCTCGCCGTCCTCGGGGTCGACGAAGCGGTGCATGCCCTCGCCGGTACGGGAGTAGGCGCACTGGGCGTCGACGATCAGCTCGTTCTCCGCGGCCAGGTCCTCCAGGGCGATCCGGGAACCGTCGAAGACCTCGCTCGGGTCGAGATCCCTGCCGTTGAGGGAGACGGCGGTCACGCTCGGTGCGATCAGGTCCGCGAACGCGGACGCGCCCGGCTCGTTGCAGCGGAAGCGGATCGTGGTGACCGAGCGGAAGGTGCGCGGCTCGCTGTCCGCGTCCCCCACGGCGGACCGCAGGTCCAGGGACACGTCGTACCCGTCGACGGACAGCAGGGCGGCCCGCTCCCGGGCCTCGTCGCGGGACAGATTCTCACCGGGCACGGGCGGCACTCCTCATCGATGCGATACCACTGGGCTGGTCCTGAACGGGACCATCGAGCTGGTTCTGAACAGGCCAGATCCTGCCACGCGCCCCTGATCCGGGACAGCAGGGGAATGACCGAGCGAGTGGTGGCGTTTCCTCCGGAAACGCTGACTCGGTGTTCCCCCTGAGGAGAGACATGTCGGAGAAGACCCCCGTCGACTTCTGGTTCGACCCGCTGTGCCCCTGGGCCTGGATGACCTCCCGCTGGGTGCTGGAGGTGGAGAAGGTCCGGGACATCGAGGTGCGCTGGCATCTGATGAGCCTCGCCGTCCTCAACGAGGACAAGCTCGACCAGCTCCCCGATGAGTACCGCGAGATGCTCGAGACCAAGGCGTGGGGGCCCGTCCGGGTCGTCATCGCCGCGCAGCAGGAGCACGGCCCCGAGGTGCTCGGCGACCTCTACACCGCCCTCGGCACGCGCATCCACAACCAGGGCGCGGGGGCGGAGAAGTCCGCCGTGGCCGCCGCCCTGAAGGACGTCGGCCTGCCCGAGTCCCTCATGGACCACTGGGACTCCACCCCGTACGAGGCCGAGCTGCGCGCCTCCCACAAGGAGGGCATCGAAAAGGTCGGCCAGGAGGTCGGCACCCCGGTGATCGCGGTTCCCGGCCCCGGCGGCGAGGAGATCGCGTTCTTCGGCCCCGTCGTGACCCCCGCCCCCAAGGGCGACGAGGCGGCCAGGCTGTGGGACGGCACCCTCGCGGTCGCCTCCGTGCCGGGCTTCTACGAGATCAAGCGGACTCGGACGGTCGGGCCGGACTTCAGTAATTTGTGATCGCGGGGCGGGGGCTGCGGGTGCGTCGGTCCGGGCGGGCGTGTCTAGGTCCTCGGCTGAAGCACGACGTTCACGGTCGGGTTCACTTCCGGGTTCGCGCCCTTGCCTCCTCCAGGCGCGCCAAGTGCTCCTCGTACCCCTTCGTGTAGGACGCCGCCCTGGTCGCATCCGGCTCTATCACCGTCGTCGGGCGCGTCCAGGCGGCCCGGTCCAGTGCTATCCCGTGCCGCTCCGCCGCCGCCAGCACCGCGCCCCGCGCGCCCACCTCGCCCTCGACCACGCGCAGGGGGCGGCCCAGGACGTCGGCCAGCAGACGCATCCAGGCGGGACTGCGGGTGCCGCCGCCGCACACCGCGAGTGTCCCCGTCAGACCCGCCGCCGCCAGGCAGTGCCGGGCGGCGTAGCCGATGCCCTCGCAGGTCGCGCGGATCAGGTCGGCGGGCGTCGACTCCAGGGAGACCCCGGCCAGTTCGGCGCGCAGCCGCGGCTCGACGAAGGGGGCACGTTCGCCGGAGGGCGCGAAGTACGGCAGGACACGCACGCCGTGCGCCCCGGGCGGCGTCTCTGCCAGCAGCCCGTCCACCTGGTCGTGGCGGACGCCGGTCGTGGTCAGCACCCAGTCCAGGGCGGCGGTGCCGACCATCGCGGGCATCGCGCGCAGCCACTGGCCCGGGCGGTCGGTGGAGATGTACAGGCCCGCCGGCTCGCCGGTCAGGTCCAGCTCCGTGGTGGCCACCAGGCTGGCCAGGCACGTGCCCACGATCAGCAGACCGTCACCGGGCTCCGTGACCCCCGCGCCCAGTGCGCAGGCCGGCAGGTCGTACGGGCCGTTCGTGATCCGGGTACCGGGCGGCAGGCCCTCACCGGTCGCTTCCGCCGTGGCGATCCGGTCGCTGATCGCGGGCAGCAGGCGGCGGCGGTGGGCCAGGCCCAGGAGTTCGACCACCCCGTTGTCGTACGACCGTGCGCGTGGGTCGAGGAACGGCATCGACGCGTCCGAGACGTCGGTTACGGCCCGTGATCCGTCGGTCAGCCGCTGGAAGACCATGTCCTTGCAGTAGACGGCCGCGGTCGCCGCGTCCAGAGATCTCGGCTCGTAGCGGTCCAGCCATGCGAGAAGCGGGCCCGGGCAGCCCGGGAACATGGCGCTGCCCGTGCGTCGGAACACCGTCTCGAAGGTGCCGTCCGCCAGCCACTGGTCCAGGAGCTCGTGGGCCCGGCCGTCCATCCAGGACGCGGCCGGGCGTATGGGGCGGCCCTGGGCGTCCACCAGCCATACGCCGTCGCCTTGGCCTGTCAGGCCTGCCAGGTCTATGGGTTCTTTCGGGATGCGGGCCGTGAGTTCTTCCAGTACGGCGACCACCGCGGCGTACACCTCTGTCATGTCCTGCTCCACCGCGCCGTCGCGCAGGGTCAGGTTCACCGGGCGTGCTTCTACGGCCAGTTGATCGCCTGTGGTGGTGAAAGCTGCTGCTTTTACCGTGGACGTTCCTACATCGATACCGACGTACATGACCCTCCGTCCCCTTTTTTTGGCTCTTTCGCCTTCGCGGCCGACGCGTTGGGTTGCTCGGCCTTGGACGGCCCGCACCGTCGGCTCAGGCTGTTTGGTGCCGTCAGGTGAGGCAGTGGGCCAACGGTTCGCCCCTGATCCAGCGGCCCACCTCTGCTGCCGCTATGCGTGCCGCCTTCTCTGCCACCTCCCTGCTGGCGCCTCCCAGGTGTGGGGTCATGACGACGCGATCGGCCAGAGCCGGTTGTCGGAGCCGGGAAGTTGGGGGGAGTGGCTCGTGTGCGTATGTGTCCAGGGCCGCTGCCGACAGGCCGCCGTTCTCCAGGGCGTCGCACAGGGCCTCCTCGTCCAGCAAGGGGCCTCGTGCCGCGTTCACCACCACCGCGCCGGGTGGTAGGAGGGAGAGTTCTCTGGCGCCGATCAGGCCGTGTGTTTCTGGGGTGAGGCGGGCGTGCAGGGTGATCACGCGGGAGTTGCGGAGGAGTTCGTCCAGGGAGGACATGCGCAGGCCCAGGACCTCGCCCCGTATGTACGGGTCGTAGACCATCACGCGTGCCCCGAACGCGCCCAGGGCGCGCGCTACGCGGCTGCCCACGGCGCCGTAGCCGACCAGGCCGACCGGGAGGTCCTCCAGTTCCAGGCCGCTGTGTTCGTAGGTGTAGTAGGAGGAGCCGGCCCAACTGCCCTCGCGGGCCAGTCGGTCGTGGGCCTGGGGGATGCGGCGGAGGGCGGACAGAAGGAGGCCCATGGTGAACTCGGCGGTGGCGGCGGCGTTGCGGCCGGGGGCGAAGCACACGCGTACGTCGTGCCGCTTGGCCGCGTCCAGGTTGACGTTCACCGGGCCGCCCCGGCAGACGACCACGAGCCGCAGGTCGGGGCAGGCGTCCAGGACGCGTTCGGTCACCGGGGCCATCTGGGTGACCAGCACCCGGGCGCCGGCCAGTGCGTCGATCAGTTCGTCCTCGGCGTCGCTCGCCTCCGTCACCTCGGCCACCGGGCCGAAGGGCTCCAGGGGCCAGGGGAGCATCAATTCCCTTACGGTGCATGGGCATTCGTGGGTCAGGGCCGATGCGATCAGCGACGGCAGGACGAAGTGGTCGCCTGCGGCCACGACACGCTCGCTGGGGGCGGAGGTCATCGCAGGGAGTCTCCTGTCTCGGCGTCGAAGACATGGGTGCGTCCGGGCGTCGGCTTCACACGGACCTGTTCGTCGTGTTCCAGGCGGATGTCGGGGTCGGTGAGGGCGACCACGGGGCGTTCCACGCCGTCCAGGGAGAGGGTGGCGATGCCCGACTCCAGGAGGGGTTCGTGGGCCACCACTCGGGCCGGCAGGCCGTCCTCGCCGGTCAACTCCAGGTCCTCGGGGCGGATGCCCACGGTCAGTTTCCGGCCTGCCTGCACGGAGAGGGGGAGGGGGAGCCGGAGGGAGTCGGAGAGGCGGGCCTGGTTGTCGTCCGTCGCGGTCGCGGGGAGGAGGTTGATCGCGGGTTCGCCGACGAAGTCCGCCACGAAGGTGTTGGCCGGGCTGTCGTAGATCTCGTACGGGGTGCCCAGTTGCTGGATCATGCCGTCGCGCATGACGGCGATCCGGTCGGCGAGGGAGAGGGCTTCCTCCTGGTCGTGGGTGACGAGGATGGTGGTGTGGCCCAAGTCCCTTTGGATGCGCTTGAGTTCGCGGCGGGTGGTGTCGCGTTGGGCCGCGTCCAGGTGGGAGAGGGGCTCGTCGAGGAGGAGGACGTCCGGTTCGCGGATCAGGGCGCGGGCCAGGGAGACGCGTTGCTTCTGGCCGCTGGACAGGGTCGCCGGGTGGGCGTCCAGGATGTCCGTGAGGTCCACTCGCTCGGCGATCTCGGCCACCTTGCGGGCCACGTCCCCGCGGGCCGCCCGCCTGCGGGCCCGCAGGCCGAAGGCCAGGTTCTCCTCGACCGTGAGGGGTGGGTACAGGGCGTAGTTCTCGAACGCGACGCCGATGTTCCGGTCCTGCGCGGGGCTGTCGATCACCGACGTGCCGGCCACCAGGATGTCCCCGGCCGTCACCGTCTCCAGGCCCGCGATCATCCGCAGGGTGGTGGACTTGCCGCAGCCCGAGGGGCCGAGGAGGCCGAGCAGCTCACCCGCGTCGAGGCGCAGGTCGATGCCCCGCACCGCGTCCACCGCCGGCCGGCCCCGTGACCGGTAGGTCTTGCGCAGCTCACGTAGCTCCAGTGCGGTCATCGCCCTCCTTCGTGGCGTTGGTCGCGCACACCTCGTAGCGCACCTTGTGCTCGTCCAGGTCGCGCAGTTCCTCGGGGGTCGCTCCGTCGTCGACCAGGAGGAGGTCGAAACGGGAGAGCGGGACGACCCGGTGCAGGGCGGTCCGGCTCAGCTTGGTGTGGTCGAGCAGCAGGACGTTGCGGGCGGCCGAGTCGAGCATCGCCCGCTTCACGGAGACGATGTGCTGCTCCTGGTGGTAGGCGTAGCCGCCGTGTACGGCCGACGTCGAGGCGAAACAGACGTCCACCCGCAGCTGCTGCACCGCCTCCACGCAGGACACGCCGAGGAAGGAGGAGTGCAGGGGGTCGTAGTCGCCGCCGAGGGCCATGAGGTGGATGCCCCGCTGGTCGGCGAGGAGGTTGATCGCCTCCAGGAAGTTGGTGACGACCGTGAGCGGGGTGACCTCGCCGAGGCGGAGTCTGCGGGCTATCTCCAGGGTGGAGGTGGAGTCGTCCAGGAGGATCGCCGTGCCCGGCTCGATCGACCGCAGGGCGTGTTCGGCCACGGCGGCCTTCTGCGGCCGCATCGTCTTCAGCCGGTACTGGACGTTCGACTCGAACACCCCGGAGGGCTGGGCCGTTACACCGCCCCTGAATTTACGGACGATTCCCTGCCGTTCCAGTTCGTCCAGGTCCCGGTGGATGGTCATCAGGCTCACCCCGAAGCGTTCGGCGAGCTCGGCCGCCGTCGCCGAGCCGTCGGCCAGGACGCGTTCGGCCATGGCCGACTGGCGGGCCGCGGGGCCCTGTGGTGTGCCGCTGCCGCCGCCGGTCATGGCGCGCCGCTCTTCCCGATGAGCCGTCCCGGGCGTCCTGGCCGGTCGGCCTCGAAGAGGAGGAGGCTCTCCGGGCGGACGGTCAGGCGCACAGGGTCGTCCGGGCGCAGGGCCGTCGTCGCGTCGCGCGTCGCTACGAGGGAGAGGTGCTGGTCGCCTATGCGGACCGTGATCTCCACGGACCGTCCGAGCACCTCGGTGACGTAGACGGTGCCGGTGAGCTCGTGGCCTGCTCCGCCACCCAGCGTGATGTCGCGGGGGCGAACGCCCACGAGGACGTCGGTGCCGGCGGGGGCGTGGGCCGGGAGCGGCAGTTCCAGCTTGCCGTCCGCCGACCTGAAGCCGCCGTCGGCGGTCGCCGTTCCCGGCAGCAGGTTGATCCGCGGGCGGCCGAAGGCACGGGCCACCTCGGTGTCGTACGGCCGGTACCAGATGTCCTCCCGCGTGCCCGTCTGCGCGATCCGGCCGTCCCGGATGACCCCGATCCGGTCGCCGAGCGCCAGCGCCTCGACGGAGTCGTGGGTGACGTACAGGGTCGTCGTGCGCCGGACCGCGCCGATCGCCTTCAGCTCGGCCCGCATCTGCTGGCGCAGCTTGGCGTCCAGGTGGGAGAGGGGCTCGTCGAGGAGGAAGGCGCGGGCGGGGCGTACCAGCACGCGGCCCAGCGCGATCCGCTGCCGCTGGCCGTTGGAGAGCCGGCCCACCTCGCGGTCCAGCAGGGCGCTGATGCCGAGGAGTTCGGCGATGGTGCCGATGCGCTCGCGGGCCTCGGCGGCGGGCAGGCGGTGGCGGGGTGAGCGGAGCGGGGAGGCGAGGTTGTCGTAGGCCGAGCGGTGCGGGTAGAGGGCGTAGCTCTCGAAGCACATGGCCACGCCCCGGTCGTACGGCTCGACCCCGCGCATGTCCCTGCCGTCGATCTCCACCGTGCCGGCGTCCGGCTGTTCCAGGCCGGCGACGGTCTTGAGGGTCGTCGTCTTGCCTGCCCCGGACGGGCCGAGCAGGCAGAGGAACTCGCCCTCGGCCACGTCCAGTTCGAGATCGTCGAGGGCCGTGGTCCTTCCGTACGTCTTGCGGATGCCGTGCAGTCTGATCATGACTTCACCGCCCCGAAGGACAGGCCCCGCACCAGGTATCGCTGGATGGTGAGGGCGAGCAGCAGGGGTGGCACCACGGAGACGAGCGCCGCCGCGGCCGTGAGGTTGTACTTGGGGCGGTCGCCGCCCAGGAAGGACAGCGCGCCCACGGTCACGGTCTGGGCCTCGTTCGAGGTGAGGATGAGGGGGAAGACGAAGTTGTTCCAGGCGAAGATGAAGGCCAGCAGCGACACGGCGGCGATCCCGGGCTTGACCAGGGGGAGGGCCACCTTGAAGAAGGCCTGCTTGCGGGTGTAGCCGTCGAGCAGCGCCGCCTGCTCCAGCTCCGGTGTCAGATCGGCGAAGTACGACCGCATGATCCACACGATCAGCGGGAGGGTGACCAACTGCAGGACCCAGATCATGCCGACGTAGGTGTCGAACAGGCCGAGCTTCTGGTAGAGCACGAACAGCGGGATGATCACGGTGAGTTCGGGTGCGAACCGGAACGACAGCAGCGTGAACATCAGGTTCTCCGAGCCCTTGAACCGCCAGCGGGCCGAGGCGTACGCAGCCGGCAGCCCGACGACGAGGGACAGGGCCACCGCGCCCACGGACACGACGAGGCTGTTCACGAAGAAGCGGACGAAGGGGATGCCCTCGCTGTCGCCCAGCACCGTCCGGTAGGAGTCGAGGGTCGGGGTGAAGGAGAAGTACGTGCTGAAGAGCTGGTCGGCGGGTTTCAGGGACAGGATCACCATCCAGGCGATCGGGAAGAGCGCGAAGACGAAGTAGAGGGCCAGGGCGGCGTCCGCCAGCCAGCCCGACAGTCGGTTGCGTCCGGTCACTTGGCGCTCACCTCCGCCGCTCGTCGCTGGATCCGGCCGAGATGGCGTACGAGCACCATGGCGGCCAGGTACACCACGGCCCACAGCACGATCGTGTAGCTGATCCCGAAGCTGTAGCGCTGGAAGCGGATCGCCTCCAGGTACGCCCGGATCTGCAGGACGACCGTGGAGTCGCCGGGGCCGCCCTCGGTGAGGGCGTAGATGATGTCGAACACCTTCAGCGAGTCCATGAACCGGAAGATCACGGCCACGAGGACGTACGGCCACAGCATGGGCAGCGTCAGCCGCCGGAACGTGTACCACCAGCCCGCGCCGTCCACGGCCGCCGCCTCGAAGGGCGACACGGGCAGCGACCGCAGCCCGGCCAGCGCGAGGATCGCCACGAAGGGCGTGTAGACCCAGACGTCCACGGCGATGGACGACAGCAGCGCGCCGGCCGGGGTGTCCGTCCACTGGACTCCGCCGAGGCCGAAGGGCTCCAGCAGGTGGTTGACCACTCCCACCGACGGCTGGAGCATCAGCTTCCAAATGATCGCCGCGATCACCGGCGCGATCATCAGCGGCAGGATCAGGATCTTCTCCAGGACCCGGCCGACCATCGACGAACGGTGCAGCAGCAGGGCCACGGCGACACCGAGCACCGTCTCGACGGCGGCCGCGCCCACCGCGTACAGCACCGTCACCCAGGCCGAACTCCAGAAGGCGTCCTGGGTGAAGACGGTCGCGTAGTTCTGCAGCCGCACCATGTCCGGCTGCGGCTTGCTCGCCGAGAAGTCGAACAGGGTGTAGTACAGGCCCAGCCCGAAGGGGTAGAGAATCCCGCAGGTCAGCAAGAGGGCGGGGACGATCAGGACGTACGGGCGGAGAGCGAGCCGCCAGCCCATGCCCGGTCAGCCCACCTTCGGGGCCAGGTCGGCCGCCAGGGCGTCGAGGGCCGACTTGGCGTTCTTGCCGCCGTAGATCTCCTGGAGGGCGGCTGCCCAGCTGGTGGTGGCGTCGAAGAACTGGGCCTGCGGGGTGAACTGGATCTTCGTCTGGTCGACGACGGTCTCGAAGGTCTCGATGAAGCCGGGCAGGTGCCTCATCTTGTCCTTGTAGGCGCCGTCCTGGCTGATCGACTTCCGTACCGGGTCGATGTGGTTGTTGGTGATCGCGGCCTTGCGCAGGTGCTCCTTGCCCGTGGCCCACTGCAGGAACAGCCAACTGGCGTCCTTCTTCTTGCTCTTGGCGTTCATGCCGAGCGACCAGATCCACATGTTGGTGGCCAGCGAGCCGTCCGGCCCCTTGGGCCCGGGGTGGAAGGCGATCTTCCCGGAGGCGGGGCTCGCACCCTGCACCGCCTGGAAGTACGCGGCGGTGTCGGCGTCGAAGAGCATCCCCGCCTTCTTCGCCCCGAGGTCGCTGGAGCACTGGTACCAGCTGTACGACGTCCAGGACGGCGGCCCGCCCTGCTTGACCATGCCCGCCCAGTCCCGGGTGAAGGCGACGGCCTCCGGGGTGTTCATGGCGGGCTTGAGCTTCCCGCCACCCGAGACAGTGAAGTCGTGCAGGCCGTTGCGCGCGTACATGGTCATGAAGCCGGGATGAATGGTGGCCCAGCTGCGCGACCCGCGCACGGCGATCCCGTACATCCCGTCGTACCCGGCGCCGGGCGCCTTCCGCTTGATGGTCCCGGCCAGCTCGCGCAGCTCGTCGAAGGTCTCGGCCGGTTTGAGGCCCAGCTTGCGGAACACCTCGGTGTTGTAGGCGACGACGTTCGTCTCCCAGCCCCAGGGCAGCGCGTACTGACCGCCCTGCCCCAGCGGCGCGCCCGCCTTCAGGGACCACTGGTCGGACTGGATGAGGTTGGGGAAGAAGTCCTCCCGGTCCCACTCGTCCCCGGTGGCCGAGGAGTTGCGCATCCAGGGCCCGAGGTCCTCCAGCCATCCCGGTGGGCCGTACTGCCACACCATGTACGCGCCGAGCATGAAGACGTCGTACGAGGCGCGCCCGCTGGAGAGGTCGACGGTGAGCTTGTCGAAGTAGTTGTCCTCGGGGAAGACGTCGTACTCGACCTTGATGCCGGTCTTGGCGGTGAACGACTTCAGGTCGGCGATCAGCGCGTCCGCGTAGGGGTGCTTGTTGAGCAGCGCCTTGACGGTCGTGCCCTTCGCCCGCTTCCAGTCGAACGAGCCGGTGACGTCGTCCGCGGCCGAGCCGCCACCCTTCTTGTCGCTGCCGCCGAACCCGGCACCGCAGGCCGAGAGCAGCGGCGCCGCGGCGGTGGCGGCGGTGAGAGCGAGAAAGCGTCGGCGGTCGTGCACGTGCCTGTCCATCCGTGACCTCCGTCGGGGGAGCGGCCGGGTTAACACGTCGAGTCGACTCGTTAACAGAGGGTGGAGTGGCGGAAGTTGGCCGTCAATCCCTCGTGCACGGGTAAATCTCGTCGCAGAGTGGGAAGTTCACAACCGGGGGCGCGAACTGCCACGGCAAGACCTCCCCCGACCGACACATCCCGACGGCGGAGGTGGGAGCGAAGAATGCGGGCCGTCCAAGGGGGCGCATCCCAACGCGCCGGCCGCGAGAGAGCCGTAGGGGCGCGCCGGTGTCGAGGCGGCATGGGGGTACCTCCCTGCTCGAGCGAAGCCGAGAGTTTGGGGGAGCGCGGAGGCCCGAAGGGCTGAGCACGATCGCTGTCTCGACACCGGCTTGGGCGCCTCGGAGGCGAACGAGCAAAAAAGACGGAGGTCAGCATGAGGTCTGACGCCGACACGTGGCTGGGCATAGACCTGGGCACGCAAAGCGTCCGGGCGCTGGTAGTCACGGCTGACGGCCGAGTCCTGGGCACCGGCACAGCCGCTCTGCGCGGCCGCCGGCAAGGGACCCGGCACGAGCAGAACCCGGAAGACTGGTGGAAGGCGGTATGCGCAGCCACCCGCACGGCCCTGAAGAACCGCCCGCCGGTGCGCGCGCTGGCGGTCTGCGGAACATCCGGCACCGTACTGCTGACGGACAAGGACGGGCGCCCGCTCGGCCCCGGGCTGATGTACGACGACGGCCGGGCGGCGGAGCAGGCGGCGCGGCTGCGGGCGGCGGGGGTCGCGGTGCAGGACACATGGGCGCTGCCCAAGGTGCGGTGGCTGCTGGAGGCCGGCGGCCGTGGGCGGGTCACCCATCAGCCGGACGTGATCACCGCACGACTGGTCGGGCATCCGGTCCCCACCGACTCCAGTCACGCGCTGAAGACGGCGTACGACGTGGAGCGCGAGGCGTGGCCGGACGGTCTCGGCGTGCCGCCCGACCTGCTGCCCGACGTCGTACGGCCGGGCGCCCTCCTGGGCGAGGTGTGCCCGGCCGCCGCCGACGCCACCGGTATCCCGGCCGGGACCCCCGTGATCGCCGGCATGACCGACGGCTGCGCGGCGCAGATCGCGTCCGGCGCGCTCCGGGACGGTGCCTGGAACTCGGTGCTCGGTACGACGCTCGTGCTGAAGGGCGCCTCGGCCGTGCCCGTCCGGGACGCCACCGGCGTGGTCTACAACCACCGTGCGCCGGACGGGAGTTGGCTGCCGGGCGGGGCGTCCAGCGTGGGGGCGGGGGCGCTCGCGGCCCGTTTCCCCGATGCCGATCCCGCCGTGCTGGACGCCGAGGCGGCCGCCTTCGAGCCGTCGAGCGCGGTCGCGTACCCCCTGGTGTCACCCGGCGAACGCTTCCCCTTCCGCGCGCCCTCCGCCACCTCCCTCCTCCTCGGGACGCCCGCTTCGGACGCCGATCTGTGGGCCGCCCTGCTCCAGGGCGTCGGCCTGGCGGAACGCCTCTGCCTCGACTACCTCCACCACCTGGGCGCCCCGCTCGACGGCCCCCTCACCTTCACCGGCGGAGCCGCCCGCAGCGCCTACTGGAACCAACTGCGCGCCGACATCCTTGGCCGCCCGGCCCGTGTCCCCGAACAGACCGAACCCGCCCTGGGCATGGCCGCGTTGGCCGCCTACGGCACCGGCGCGGCGCCCGCTCTGGCCGATGTCGCCGACGGCATGGTCCGCGTCCGTACCGTCGTCGCCCCGCGCCCCGGCCACACCGCCCGCTTCGCCGAGCCGTACGGCCGCCTCCTCGACGCGCTGGAGTCGCGCGGCTGGCTGCCGGCGGACGTGGCCGCCCACGCGCGCGCCCGGCTGGACCGGGATACTGCTGGCCCATGAGCACGACGAGCACCCGGCCGGTGAGCCCGGCCGCGAGCGGCAGGTCCGTGAGTCCGGCGAGCACCACCCTGCTCCTGGCCCGGCACGGGCAGACCGTCTGGCATGCCGAGAACCGTTACGCCGGGGTGAGCGACGTCGCCCTCACCGACACCGGGCGGGAGCAGGCCGAGGCGCTGGGGCGGTGGGTCGCGGCGCATCCCGTCGACGCGGTCTGGACGTCGACCGTGTCCCGGGCGATCCTCAGTGCCGAGCCCGCCTGCCGCACCCTTGGTCTCACTCCCCACCGCGAGCCGGACCTGCGCGAATGCGACTTCGGGACGATGGAGGGCCGTACCCTCGCCGAACTCGCGGCCCGTGACCCGCAGGCCGCGGCGGCCTTCCGTGCCGACCCGGTGGCCCACCACTTCCCGGGCGCCGAGGACCCGCGCGCCGCGGCGGCCCGGGGCACCGCTGCCCTGCGCCGCATCGCGGCGGCCCACCCGGGCGAACGCGTTCTCGTCGTCGCCCACAGCACCCTGCTGCGGCTGGTGCTGTGTTCTCTGCTGTCCATCCCGGTGAGCGAATACCGGCGCGTCTTCCCGAAGTTGCGCAACGTCGCCGTGAGCGAGATCCGGCTCGACGGGGAATCCGCGGCGCTGCTGTCGCTCAACGTCCCTTGCTCCTGAGACCTGTTGAGGCGTGAGATGCGCTGAGACGGGCCGAGACGGGCCGAGACCTACGGGGATTCGTCAGGGCATGGAACGGCGTCGGCCCCCGCGCTTCACGTTCGCGCGGGGGCCGGGCCGGTGTCCTACCGGGAGGGGTGGGTCAGCCGCGGGCGCGGCGCCGCTGCCAGGCGTAGCCGACCGCGGCCAGGAGCAGCGTCATGGCGCCGGTCGAGTACAGCTGCACGCGGGTCTCCGGCTCGCGGGCCATCAGGAAGAGGATCGCCGCCATGCCGGCCAGCGCGACCCAGGTCAGCACCGGGAACGCCCACATGCGCACGACGAGCTTCTCCGGGTTCTCCCGCTCCAGGCGGCGGCGCAGCCGCAGCTGGGAGACGGCGATGATGATCCAGACGACGAGGATGACCGCGCCGATCATGTTCAGCAGCCAGGGGAAGACGTCGTCCGGCCGCCAGTAGCTGAGCAGCACGCACACGAACCCGACGACGCAGGAGACCAGCACGGCGACGCGCGGGATGCCGCCGGACACCCTGCCCAGCGCCTTCGGGCCCTGGCCGCGCTGGACCAGGGAGTAGGCGATGCGCGAGGAGCCGTAGATGTTGGCGTTCATGGCCGACAGGAGCGCGACCAGGACGACGACGTTCATGAGCTGGCCGGCGCCCGGGATGCCCAGGTGGTCGAGGGCGGCGACGTACGGGCCCTTCTCGACGACCTCCTTCGCGTTCCACGGGACGAGCGTCACGACGACCGCCATCGAGCCGATGTAGAACACCGCGATGCGCCACATCGCGGTGCGGACCGCGCTCGCCACACCCTTCACCGGGTTCTGCGACTCCGCGGCCGCGATGGTGACCGTCTCCAGGCCGCCGTAGGCGAAGACCGAGGCGAGCAGGCCGGTGACCAGGCCCTCGCTGCCGTTGGGCAGGAAGTCGGTCAGGTTCGACGTGCCGGGCGCGTCCGTGTTCGGCAGGACGCCGGCGATGGCCAGCACGCCCAGGATCAGGAACAGCGAGATCGCGCCCACCTTCAGCGCGGCGAACCAGAACTCGAACTCGCCGAAGTTCTTCACCGCGGCCAGGTTCGCGCCGCAGAAGACGACCACGAACAGGCCGACCCAGGCCCACTCGGGCGTGCCGGGCAGCCAGCCGCTGACGATGTGCGCCGCGCCGATGCCCTCCAGGCCGACGGCCGTGCACAGCAGGACCCAGAAGGACCAGCCCGCGGCGAATCCCGCCCACGGACCGATCGCCCGCTCGGCGTGCGCGGAGAAGGAGCCCGACGAGGGGTACGCGGCGGACATCTCGCCGAGCATCCGCATCACCAGCATCACCAGGAGGCCGGAGACGGCGTAGGCGATGACGATCGACGGACCGGCGGCGGCGATGCCCGCGCCGGAGCCGACGAACAGGCCCGCGCCGATCACACCACCGAGGGCGATCATCGACAGGTGGCGCTGCTTGAGGCCGTGGGAGAGGGGGGCGCCGCCTTGCTGTTCCTGCGGCGGCGTCTCTACGTCTGCGGTGGTGCTGGGCATGGGCGCGGCTCGTCCAGTGCGGTAGGCGGACAAAATCGCCCACAGTCTGGGCGATCTCACCCCTCGGACGAAGCGGACGCCCGCCATCCGGACGCCTGCCGTACACACGGTGAGGGGGCGGTGACGCGGTGGCCGGAGATCCGGGAGGTCGTTTCCGGCTCGTCCGGTCTCGGTCCTGGCGTCTGTCCGGGCTGGGTCCCGGCTCGTTTCCAGGCTCGTTCCGGGGCCGTCCGGGCTCGTATCCGGCCCTTTTTGGAGGGAAGCTACAGGCGGTGGCAGGGGCGGCGGCGTGAGGAAGGCGTCACTGCCGCAGTGACCGGTGTCACGTCGTACTCGGTGTAATCGGCATCCTTTGTATGGAGCCGACCAAACCGCCGCTCCCGCCTTTGTCGAGCACTGACGGTGATCGGTCCGAACGCGTCGGTATAGCGTCACGTTGTCCCACTGTGCCCACACCCGCGGAGTCCCCATGAGCACCGCCACCGCCACCTCCACCGCTCGCCCCGGTGAAGTCCTCGCCGACCTCCTGCCCGCGTCCCGCGTGCGCGAGGTCGCCCTCGTGCTCGGCGGTGCCGCCCTCACCGGTCTCGCGGCCCAGCTCTCGATCCCGGTGCCCGGCTCCCCGGTGCCGGTGACCGGCCAGACCTTCGCCGCCCTGCTCGTCGGCACCGCGCTCGGCGCTCGCCGCGGCTTCCTCTCCCTCGCCCTGTACGCGCTCGCGGGCATCGCCGGCATGCCGTGGTTCGCGGGCGGCACCTCCGGCGTGGCCGGGGCGTCCTTCGGCTACATCCTCGGCATGCTGGTCGCCTCCACCGTCGTCGGCGCGCTCGCCCGCCGCGGCGCCGACCGCTCCGTGCTGCGCATGGCGGGCACGATGCTGCTGGGCGAGGCGATCATCTACGCCGTGGGCGTTCCCTACCTGGCCGTCGCCACCGGCATGTCCGCGTCCGCCGCGATCGCGGCCGGCCTGACCCCGTTCCTGATCGGCGACGCCCTGAAGGCCGCCCTGGCGATGGGCGTGCTGCCGACGGCCTGGAAGCTCGTCGGCAAGCGCTGACACGACGCGAGACGGACAGTTGGGGCGGACGCCGGACAGGGCGTCCGCCCCACTCGTATGTCCACCTCACTTGTACGTCCGCCGCAGTGACGCGTGTCCGGTCCACCTGTGCGTGTACCTGCCGTGGATGCCCACCAAGAAGACGAAGGTGCAGGCCATGCTGGGCCCTTTGGTGGTCGGCGTGCAGGTCTCGGGCTTCTACGCCGGCGAGGGCCTTACCGTCTCGGAGTGCCTGGCCGTGTTCACAGCGATGATGCTCGCCGTGCCGCTGGCCGTCGTCGGTCAGCACCAGGGCCTGGCCCGGCGCGTGGTCGCCCGGGAGGCAGGTGTGCCGGCGAGCGACCTTCCGCCGCTTCCCGCGGGACTGGCGATCAGGATCCTCCTCACGCTGCCGGCCATGGCCTTCCTCGGCTTCTGGCTCGGCTGAGCCCCCGCGTCGCGGCGAGACGTGCGGGAGCGATGAGACGTGCGAGAGGGGAGGGAGCCCGCGACGGGCTCCCTCCCCTCTCTCCTCGTCAGCTGACGGCTCAGCCGACGGACACCTTGTCCGCCTCTGCCTCCGCCTCGGGCTCGGCCGTCACGGCAGTGGCCTCGCGCTTGCCGCCGAGCTTCTGCCTCACCAGGGCGATCGCGATCACGAGCGCCGCGACCGCGAGCGAGAGCTCCACGGTGATACGCCCGCTGCTCTCGCCCTCGGTGTCGGTCAGCATGTAGCCGAGGACGAAGACGATCAGCCCGGCCGTGGCCCAGGTCAGGTACGGGTACAGCCACATCTTCACGACGAGCTTCTCCGGCGCCTCACGCTGGATGATCTTCCGCATCCGCAGCTGCGAGAAGCAGATCGCCAGCCAGACGAACAGGGCGACCGCACCGCTGGAGTTGACCAGGAACAGGAAGACCGAGTCCGGGAACTTGTAGTTGAAGAAGACGGCGACGAAGCCGAAGAGGACGGAGGCGAGGATCGCCGCCATCGGCACACCACGCGAGGTGGTCTTCGCGAACGCCTTCGGGGCGTCGCCGCGCTGGCCCAGCGAGAAGGCCATGCGGGAGGCCGTGTAGAGGCCGGAGTTGAGGCAGGACAGCACCGAGGTCAGCACGATGAAGTTCATGATCTGACCGGCGTGCGGGATGCCGAGGGACTCCAGGGCGGCGACGTACGAGCCGTCCTTCATGATGGACGGGCTGTTCCACGGCAGCAGCGAGACGACCACGAGGATCGAGCCGAGGTAGAAGACGCCGATCCGCCAGATGATGCTGTTGGTCGACTTGGTGACCGCGCGCTGCGGGTCCTCCGACTCACCGGCTGCCAGCGTCGCGATCTCGCTGCCCATGAAGGAGAAGACGACCAGCAGCACACCGGTGAGGATCGCGCCGGGCCCGTGCGGCAGGAAGCCGCCGTGGGCGGTGAGGTTGCTCAGGCCCGCCTGGTCGTTGTGCACGCCCGGCAGCACGCCGAAGACGGCCAGGACGCCGATGACGATGAACGCGCCGATCGCCACGACCTTGATCCCGGCGAACCAGAACTCGAACTCGCCGTAGGAGCCGACGGAGATGAGGTTGGTGGCCGTGAGGACGGCCATCACGATGAGCGCCCAGCCCCACTGCGGGACCGCGGGTATCCACCCCGCGAGGATCTTGGCACCCGCGGTCGCCTCGACGGCGAGCACGACGACCCAGAAGAACCAGTACAGCCAGCCGATGGAGAACCCGGCCCAGCGGCCGAGCGCCCGGTCCGCGTGCGCGGAGAACGAGCCGGAGGTCGGATTGGCGGCCGACATCTCACCGAGCATGCGCATCACCAGCACGACGAGCGTGCCGACGAGGGCGTACGACAGGAGGATGCCGGGGCCGGCGGTGGCGATGCCGGAGCTGGAACCAACGAAGAGTCCCGCACCGATCACACCACCGATGGCGATCATCGATAGATGTCGGTTCTTGAGTCCTGCCTGAAGTCCGGAACCAGGGGTCATGGGCGGATTTCCTTTGCGCCAGGGGGTGCGGTCCCCCGTACGAGCGGGGCGCCGTTGTACGACGGTGTACGGGGCCTCGAACGGGAAAGGGCAGGTGCCCTGCGTACGAGGTGGTTCAGTGAATCCGAGGCCAACGGATACGGGAACCTTTGATTCCGGATTGTTACTTGAGGTTCCTTTGGGGTTCTATGGCAGAGCTCACATTTCGGTAAATGAATGTCGCCTTCACGGACACCCGAGGCTGCTGCCCTGATATCGCCGTGTCACACTCGGAACCATGCGCGTGTACCTCGGCTCCGACCATGCGGGCTTCGAACTCAAGAACCACCTCGTCGAATGGCTCAAGGCAGCAGGCCACGAGCCCGTCGACTGCGGCCCCCACATCTACGACGCCCAGGACGACTACCCGCCCTTCTGCCTCCGCGCCGCGGAGCGGACGGCCGCGGACCCCGACTCCCTCGGCATCGTGATCGGCGGCTCCGGCAACGGCGAGCAGATCGCGGCGAACAAGGTCAAGGGCGTCCGCGCCGCTCTCGCCTGGAGCGAGGAGACCGCGTCGCTGGGCCGCCGGCACAACAACGCCAACGTCGTGGCCGTGGGTTCGCGCATGCACACCACGGAGGAGGCGACCAAGTTCGTCGAGACCTTCCTCGGCACCCCCTTCTCCGGCGACGAGCGTCACATCCGCCGCATCGACATGCTCTCGGAGTACGAGACGACGGGCGAGCTGCCCCCGATCCCGGCGCACCACCCGCAGCAGGACTGAACCCACCCCGGGGACCGGAAGGAACGACCGCCGTGCCAGAGGGGCACACCATCCACCGGCTGGCGTCGGACTACGCCGCACGCTTCGCCGGCGGGGTCACGCACGTCTCCAGTCCCCAGGGCAAGTTCTCCGACGCGGCCGGGCTGCTCAGCGGCGCGGAGCTGACCCGTACCGAGGCGCATGGCAAGCACCTTTTCCTGGGCTTCCGGGACGACGAGTGGGTGCACGTCCACCTCGGCCTCTTCGGCAAGGTCGCCTTCGGTGACGCTCCGGCCCCGCCACCCACCGACACCGTGCGGCTGCGGCTGGCCAACGCCACGTCGTACGTCGATCTGCGCGGCCCCACCACCTGTGCGCTGATCACGGACGCCGAGAAGCGGGCGATCCACGACCGCCTCGGCCCCGACCCCCTGCGGCCCGACCCCGACGGGGCGGACGCGTACGCCCGTGTCCGCCGTAGCCGTACGACGATCGCCGCCCTGCTCATGGACCAGAAGGTCATCGCGGGCGTCGGCAACGTCTACCGCGCCGAGGTCCTCTTCCGGCACGGCATCGACCCCTACCGCGCGGGCCGGGACATCACGCCCGCCGAATGGGACGGGATCTGGGCCGACCTGGTCGCGCTGATGCGTGAGGGCGTCCGCACCAACCGCATCGACACCGTGCGCCCGGAGCACATGCCGGAGGCGATGGGGCGTCCGCCGCGCGTCGACGACCACGGCGGCGAGGTGTACGTGTACCGCCGGGCCACGCTGCCCTGCCACATCTGCACCACCGAGATCCGCACAGCGGGCCTCGCCGCCCGCAACCTCTTCTGGTGTCCCGGCTGCCAGACGCGCTGACGTCCTAGAAGCCGTGCGGCAGCCAGGGCGCCACCGGTGAGCCGAACGCCACCGACGCCTCGGCCAGCGCGCCCTGCCGCAGTTCCCGCACCCGTCCGGCCGCCGCGAGCGACAGCAGCGACACGCCGCCGAGGTACGCCGCGCCCAACTCCCGTACGGACAGGGCCAGATCGGCCTTGTCCTCGGTGCGCCGGCACGTCGCCCCCTTGGTGTCCCCGGTCAGCCGCCAACGCCCGGCGTTCCAGGGGCAGAAGGCGTCCTCGACCTCGAACACGACGTCCATCGGGGTCTGGTAGGTGCGCGCCGCCAGTGCCGCGCCGACCTCGACGAGGCGCAGGTAGCAGATGTCCCGCAGCCGCGGCTCGCAGTGCCGGATGTCCGAGACCAGATGCTGCCAGGCGTCGTCGGTCGCTCGCCCCCGCATCGTCAGCGTCGTCATCAGGTCGATGCCGAACAGGAACCGCCACAGCGCGGCCTCCGTCGCCGGGTCGAGCGCGGCCAGTTCCCTGAGCCGCACCGTGCCCTCGGCACCGCGCGTTCCCCAGGCGAGCTTGGTGTGGAAGCGGGCGTAGCCGGTGACCTCTCCGTCTCGCTCGGCGAGCACGAGCTGCAGCGGTGACGCCCCGTCCCTGCGGCTCTCCGGGTCGAACAGACCCACCTGCTCCCAGCCGGGCTGCCGGGCCAGCATCCCGGGCCGGTGGGGCACCAGGGCCGCGTACACCGTCTCGCACGCGGCGAGTTCGTCGGCGGGCGCCGCATACCTGAGCCGTACCTCGTCGGTGCCGGGCGGCAGTGCCAGGGTGACCCGGCTCGTGTCGATCTCGGCGTCGAGCTGGTAGGTCGCGGTGCCGTATCCGAAGCGTCCGTAGATCGCGGGCTCGGAGGCCGTAAGCGCCGCCAGCGGCTCGCCCCAGGCGCGTATGTCGTCCAGCTGGCGCCGCATCATCGAGGTGAGCACGCCGCGGCGGCGGTGCGTGGCGGCGACGCCGACCCTCGTGACGCCGGCCGTGGGCACCGAGGCCCCGCCCGGCACGGTCATCCGGAAGCGGAAGGCCCCCGCCGTCCCCACGCACGCGTCCCCGTCCCAGACTCCCAGAAAACGGTCGAACTCGGTGAGGGAGCGGTCCAGTTCGCGCTCATCGGCCAACCTCGCCCCGGCACCGAAGGTCCGCAACAGGGTGTCGTACGACCGGTCCCACTCGTCCTGTCGCAGCACCTTCGGTCGGGTCGCACGGTCAGTCGCCATGAGCCATGCGTACCAGGGGGACGCGGGGCGGGCCAGCGAATTTCGTCCGGACGGCAGCGGGACGGCGCCGCGTGAAGTTCACTGTGAAGTTCAGCCTCGGACGGGGGACAACTGGGACCTCCCGTGCCAAGCGGCTGGTCCGATGGATAGGGTCCCGAACTAATGACAGCAGGACGAGAACGGCGGGCGAAGGCCGACACGTTCACGGCACGGTGGAAGATGCAGTGGCACCGGGCCCGCGTCGGCGTGCGCAAAAGCGCCGTGGACTACTTCCGCGGCGACGGCTCGGACTGGATCGCGCTGGCCGGTCTGATGCTGACCGTCCCCGTGCTCGCGGCCATGACGCTCGCCGACTCGGTGTGGTGCTCACCGGCCACGCTGGTGCTCCCGATCGTCGCGGGCGGCCTGCTGCTGCGCCCGGCCAGCCTGCTCGGTCTGTACGCGACGGCGGCGACGGCGCTGATCGTGGAGTCGGTGCAGCTCGGGCCGTACACCGAGGGTCCCTCGCGGGTGACGCCGGGCGTGGTCCTGGTCGTCGCCGCCTGTGGCTTCTTCGGGCTGCTCACCGCCCAGTTCCGCAGCCGGGTGGGCGTGCCGTGGCGGCGCGGCGGGACCATGCTCTTCGACCTGCGCGAGCGGATCCGGGTGCAGAGCGAGCTGCCGGCGCTGCCGCAGGGCTGGCACCGGGAGATGGCGCTGCGGCCCGCGGGCGGTCAGTCCTTCTCGGGCGACTTCGTCGTCGCGGCCCGTACGAACGGCGGCCGCACGCTGGAGGTCGTGCTCACCGACGTGTCCGGCAAGGGCATGGACGCGGGGTCGCGGGCGCTGCTGCTGTCGGGCGCGTTCGGCGGCCTGCTGGGATCGCTGGCCCCGCACGCGTTCCTTCCGGCCGCGAACGGCTACCTGCTCCGCCAGGACTGGGACGAGGGCTTCGCCACCTCCATCCACCTGGTCCTGGACCTCGACTCCGGGGACTACGAGCTGTACTCGGCCGGACATCCGCCGGGACTGCAGCTCAACGCGGGCACGGGCCGCTGGGAGGAGAAGGTCGCCGAGGGGCCGCTGCTGGGTGTGTACGACGGTGCCCAGTTCGACTCCGTGAAGGGCTCGCTCCGTCCCGGAGACGTGTTGATGCTGTTCACAGACGGTCTGGTGGAGACCTCCGAACGCGACATCGTGGAGGGCATGGACCGCCTCACCGGCGAGGCCGACCGCTATGTCGCCGGCGGTTTCCACGGCGCCGCCTGGCATCTCATCGAGGCGGTGGCCAAGGACGTCAACGACGACCGGGCGCTGCTGCTGATCTGCCGTGAGGCCGCACCGTCGCCGTCGCCGCGCTGATATCGCCGACGTCGCGCTGATGCCGCTGATGTCGCAGTCCCGCACGCGGACATGAGGAGCGAGAACGTGGCCCCCCAGCACCTGCTCAGCCTGGCCGAGGTCGAGGCCGTGGCGCGTGCCGCCCACGACGGGCAGACGGACAAGGCCGGGCGGCCGTACGCCGAGCACCTGCGGGCCGTCGCGGAGGGCGTCCGCGCCCGCGGCGGCGACGCGGCGCAGATCGCCGCGGCCTGGCTGCACGACTCCGTCGAGGACGACGCGCTGACCCGGGAGTGGCTGTCCGAGGCCCCGCTGAGCCGGCGTACGAAGGACATCGTCCTGGCCGTCACCAAGCGGCCGGGGGAGGAGCCGGAGGCGTACGCCCGGCGCATCCTCGCCACCCCCGGTGCGCTGCTGGTGAAGGAGGCCGATCTGGCCCACAACGCCGACCCCGAGCGTCTCGCGCTCCTCGGCGAACCGGTCCGGAAACGACTGACCGAGAAGTACGCACGGATGCGCGTACTTCTCGGTCTCGGTGCCCCCGGCGGTCTCGCCGACTGAGCTGAGGTCAGACGCCGACCTTCTCGCGGGCGCGTTCCTTCTTCTCGCGCTTCTCGCGTTCGCGGGCCAGTTCGGCCGCGTCCTGCTTGAACGCCCACGCCATCTTCGGCTCCATCGCGAAGCGAAACACCCGCTGGACGGGGCTCGTGCACAGCAGCGTGACGCCGGTGGCCGCCACGACGGTCACGAAGATCTCGCCGAGCGGGTGGTGCAGCCAGGAGGCGTCGAACCAGCCGCGGTACTCACCGGCCTTCACCAGGAAGCCGTGCAGCAGGTAGCCGTACAGCGTGCCGGCGCCCAGCGCCGTGAACCACATCTTGCGGCGCGGCACCCAGGCGAAGAAGCAGGCGGTCAGCAGCAGCGAGGCGCCGAACATCGCGAGCACCATGACCGGACCGGTCCACCAGGGCGCGCCCAGCTCCTGCGCCGACGCGCGGTGGTAGAACCAGCCGGTGCTCATGCGCGGCACCGACCACCAGCCGACGACCAGCGCGGCCGCGAACACCGGCACCGAGGCGATCCGCACCCAGCGGCGGCGCACCATGTGGAAGTGCTCGGGCTTCATGATCAGGCCCAGCACGAAGTACGGCAGGAACTGCAGGACGCGCTGCAGGTCCAGGTCGTCGCCGATGCTGGAGGAGATGGTCGCCAGCATGGCGATGCCGAGCGCCACCGGGAGCGGGTAGCGGATCAGCTTCCAGATGGGCGTGGTCATCCGCCAGATGAACAGCGCGCACAGGAACCAGGTGAGGTACCAGGGGTCCAGGAGGCTGATGTCCTGGTGCGGGTCGTGGTCGATGACCCGCTTGAAGAGGGGGTACGCCGTCTCGAACAGGACGTACGGCACGACGACGCCGGTGATCAGGCGCTTCAGCCGGTCCGGGCGCATGTCGAAGCTGCGCGAGAAGAAGCCGGAGATGATGATGAACGCCGGCATGTGGAACGTGTACACGACCGTGTACGCGGCCTCCAGGATCCGGCTGTCACCCTTCAGTGGCTCCCACGAGTGCCCTATGGCGACGAGCACGATCGCCAGGTACTTGGCGTTGTCGAAGAACGCGTCACGCTGCTTGGCCGGTCTGCCCGCCTGCTGCGGCTCGGCCCCCTTCTGCGTACTCACCGGGGTACGCGGGCCGGTCACTCCGTCGTCCGGCTGCTGGGCCGGAGGGAGTGGCGTGCGGTTCTGGCCGGGGGGCGAGGCGGCGTCAAACATCTTCGGCACCCTAGCGTCGTCTGCTTGATTTCGTAAAACTCCCTAGGTCATTCCTGGTTATGGGCTTCGAGTGCCCGGGTATTCGAGGAACGACGCCTCTCTGCTCACGTGACGATGGGCACATCACACGTCGCCGAATGCCCTTGATGTACCGATTCTTCCGGACTAAATGGTGCATAGGGTCGCGCCTGTGTCGACAATTCGAATTCCCCGCGAACGTGATGTGTGGGCATGGAAACGATGGCGCGTAATTCCCCCGCGCTCCGCGCGCGGGTGGGTCCTCGAATTACTGTGCGGGGCGGCCGGGCCGTGTCGGGCCCGGCCGCCCCGTGTCCAACGATGCGTCACACGCCGCATAGGGCGGCCTTGTTGGTGGCACGATGGTTCTGGCGGGGGTGCGGGCCGTACCTCCGGGCCGGGAGAGCGGACCGACCGAGGGTGTGATCAGTGTGGCCATTTCACTGTCCGTGGTGCTGCTGTTGGCGATCATCCTTGTGGTGCTGATCCGAGGGGGGAGCATCAAGGCCGGGCCGGCGATAGTCGCCATGCTCTTCGGCTTCTTCCTCGCCTCGACGGGTATGGCCCCGTCGATCAACAGGTTCCTCGACTCGATAGCCGAGACGATCAATTCGATCAGCTTCTGACGGAAAAGACCGAGGGGCCCGGTTCGTTGAGAACCGGGCCCCTGGGCCGTACAGAGCGGGCGACGGGAATCGAACCCGCGTAGCTAGTTTGGAAGACTAGGGCTCTACCATTGAGCTACGCCCGCATGCCACGCGCCGCAGGTCCGAGGACCACGGCACTGGACGCATCGTAGCGGGTCGTACGCCGTGGACGCACACCCGGTTTCCCGGCCCCGCAACCGGGCCCCGGCCGCCTGGTCGATACGGCGGCCGTACTGCCTGCGGGCATGTACCCTACGTGTCGCACCAGACGGGGTGTGGCGCAGCTTGGTAGCGCGTCCGCTTTGGGAGCGGAAGGCCGTGGGTTCAAATCCCGCCACCCCGACCATCGGCTGACGTCGTCCCACATGCTCCCCTTTTGGGGCGCTGACCCGCTCCGGTTACTATGCAGGTTGCGCGCCCGTGTGTCCTGGCCCACTCGGCCTACGAACTCCCCACGGGCGGCATGATCCGCCGGACCTGTCTGGCTCCGGCGAAACCAAAGCAGTCAGCCACAAGGAGACCGAACCGTGAAGAGCGCCGTGGAGACCCTGAACCCGACCCGGGTTCGGCTCACTGTCGAGGTGCCCTTCGAGGAGCTCAAGGACAGCCTCGACGCGGCGTACAAGAAGATCAACCAGCAGGTCACGGTGAAGGGCTTCCGTAAGGGCAAGATCCCGGCCCGCGTCATCGACCAGCGGTTCGGCCGCGGCGCCGTGCTGGAGGAGGCCGTCAACGACGCGCTCCCGAAGTTCTACACCGAGGCGGTCAACGAGGCCGACCTCAACCCGCTGGGCCAGCCCGACGTCGACATCACGGAGCTGAAGGACGGCGAGACGCTGGCCTTCACCGCCGAGGTCGACATCCGCCCGGCCCTGGAGATCCCGGACTACTCCGGCATCGAGGTCGAGGTCGACGCCGTCGAGGTCACCGACGAGGACCTCGAGAAGTCGGTCGAGCAGCTGCGCGAGCGCTTCGCCTCGACCTCCCCGGTCGAGCGCGCCGCCCAGGACGGCGACGTGGTCACCATCGACCTGCAGGCCAAGGTCGACGGCGAGGTCCTCGAGGACGGCGTCGCCGAGGGCGTCACCTACACCATCGGTTCCGGTGAGCTGCTCGACGGCATCGACGAGGCCGTGACGGGCCTGGAGGCCGGCGCCGAGGCCACCTTCACCTCCGAGCTCAAGGGCGGCTCGGCCGCCGGCCAGGAGGCCGAGGTCACCGTCAAGGTCACCCAGGTCGCCGCGCGCGAACTGCCGGAGCTGGACGACGACTTCGCGCAGCTCGCCTCCGAGTTCGACACCCTCGACGAGCTGAAGGCCGACAGCCGCAAGCGCCTGGAGAACATGAAGCAGTTCGACCAGGCCACGCAGGCCCAGGAGCGCGTCCTGGACAAGCTGCTCGAGCTGGTCGAGGTCCCCGTCCCCGAGAAGCTCCTCGAGGACGAGGTCAACACCCGTAAGCACAACCTCGAGCACCACCAGCTCGGCCAGATGGGCCTGAACCTCGACAAGTACCTGGAGCTCCAGGGCAAGACCGCCGAGGAGTTCGACGCCGAGACCCGCGAGGCCGCGGTCAAGGGCATCAAGACCCAGTTCGTGCTCGACGAGCTCGTCAAGCTGGAGAAGCTGGGCGTCAACCAGGAGGAGCTCACCGAGCACCTCATGCGCCGCGCCGCCTCCTCCGGCATGTCCCCCGACCAGTTCGCCCAGGCCGTCGTCGAGGGTGGCCAGGTGCCGCTCCTCGTCGGCGAGGTCGCCCGCGGCAAGGCCCTGGCCGTCGTGGTCGAGGCCGCCACGGTGAAGGACACCAACGGCGAGATCGTGGACCTCGGCGACGAGGACGAGGTCGAGGCCGCCACCGAGACGGTCGAGGCCACCGAGGCCACCGAGGTCGAGGCCCCGGCCGAGGAGAAGCCGGAGGCCTGAGCCGCACGGCACCTCTGAAACACGCAGGACGGGCCCCGGGTACGTTGATCACCCGGGGCCCGTTCGCCTACCTGGAGGAGCGCGGGGAACCGCGCGAGCACCCACACGCGACCCGCTGCCGCCCACCGGCCGACGCCGTCGCGGCGGGCAGTACCGGGGCTCGACCGCCGCAGGCACCCGCTACGCCCCCGGCGAACACCCGGCTTCCCGGGATTCCCCGGAGGGACCCGCGCGTTAGGGTCCATGAATACGGGGGCAGGGGAGTCCTCTGAAGCCCCCGGCAGGACCCCGCAGGGAAACCTAAGACGGCTCCGCGCCGTCGTAAGACGAGCAGGTGGATACGTGACGAATCTGATGCCCTCCGCCGCCGGCGAGACTGCCATCGGTGGTGGCCTCGGCGACCAGGTCTACAACCGGCTGCTCAACGAGCGGATCATCTTCCTCGGCCAGCAGGTTGACGACGACATCGCCAACAAGATCACCGCACAGCTGCTGCTGCTCGCCGCGGACCCCGAAAAGGACATCTTCCTCTACATCAACAGCCCCGGCGGCTCGGTGACGGCGGGCATGGCGATCTACGACACCATGCAGTACATCCCGAACGACGTGGTCACCATCGGCATGGGCATGGCGGCCTCGATGGGCCAGTTCCTGCTCACCGGCGGCGCCGCCGGCAAGCGCTTCGCGCTGCCGCACGCGGACATCATGATGCACCAGGGCTCCGCGGGTCTGGGCGGTACGGTCTCGGACATCAAGATCCAGGCCGAGTACCTGATGCGCACCAAGAAGCGCATGTCCGAGCTGACCGCGCTGCACTCCGGCCAGACCGTCGAGACGATCATCCGCGACGGCGACCGCGACCGCTGGTTCACCCCGGAAGAGGCCAAGGAGTACGGTCTCATTGACGAGATCATCACGCACGCCTCGGGTGTTCCGGGAGGCGGCGGCACCGGTGCCTGACCGGCCCGGCCACGCCATGCACCGCCACGCCCCCAGCCCCCCGAACGCCACCAGGACGGTGAACACGCACATGAGTAACTTCCCCGGCGCCGCCAGCGGCATGTACGACGGGCCCCGCCCCGACAGCCGCTACGTCATCCCGCGCTTCGTCGAGCGCACCTCCCAGGGTGTCCGCGAGTACGACCCGTACGCGAAGCTCTTCGAGGAGCGCGTGATCTTCCTGGGCGTCCAGATCGACGACGCCTCCGCCAACGACGTCATGGCGCAGCTGCTGTGCCTGGAGTCGATGGACCCCGACCGGGACATCTCGATCTACATCAACAGCCCGGGCGGCGACATGACCGCCCTCACGGCGATCTACGACACGATGCAGTTCGTGAAGCCCGACATCCAGACGGTGTGCATGGGCCAGGCGGCCTCCGCCGCGGCCATCCTGCTCGCCGCCGGTACGCCCGGCAAGCGCATGGCGCTGCCGAACTCCCGCATCCTCATCCACCAGCCGGCCGGCAGCACGGGCCGCGGGCAGCTCTCCGACCTGGAGATCATCGCCAACGAGTTCACGCGGATGCGTACGCAGCTGGAGGAGATGCTGTCCAAGCACTCCAACCAGCCGATCGAGAAGATCCGCGAGGACATCGAGCGCGACAAGATCCTCACGGCCGAGGAGGCCCTGCAGTACGGCCTCGTCGACCAGATCATCTCCACCCGGAAGATGAACAACGAATCCGTCCGCTGACGGTGGCGGTCCCGCTGCTCGAGCTTCGCCGGGAGCTCGGGGGAGGGATGAGTCCTCTGCCGCCCTTGGCACGGTTTGACCCCGTGGACGGCATCGTTCACGTCGAAGTGAACCGTGCCAAGGGGGGCCCGAACGGGGGGCCCGGCAAGGTACCGTCGGACATAAGGCAGCACCAGGAGCCGCTGGACCCGTAACGTCCAGGCGTCTCCCAGGCGAAGGGGAAGCACACCGTGGCACGCATCGGTGACGGCGGCGATCTGCTCAAGTGCTCGTTCTGCGGCAAGAGCCAGAAGCAGGTCAAGAAGCTCATCGCAGGGCCCGGTGTGTATATCTGCGACGAGTGCATCGACCTCTGCAACGAGATCATCGAGGAGGAGCTCGCCGAGACGAGCGAGGTGCGCTGGGAGGAACTTCCCAAGCCCCGCGAGATCTACGAGTTCCTCGAGGGCTACGTGGTCGGCCAGGAGGCCGCCAAGAAGGCCCTGTCGGTCGCGGTGTACAACCACTACAAGCGGGTCCAGGCCGGCGAGAACGGCGGCGCCCAAGGTCGCGACGACGCCATCGAGTTGGCGAAGTCCAACATCCTCCTGCTCGGCCCCACGGGCTCCGGCAAGACCCTCCTCGCCCAGACCCTCGCGCGCATGCTGAACGTGCCCTTCGCCATCGCCGACGCGACGGCGCTGACGGAGGCGGGCTACGTCGGCGAGGACGTCGAGAACATCCTCCTGAAACTGATCCAGGCGGCTGACTACGACGTCAAGAAGGCCGAGACCGGGATCATCTACATCGATGAGATCGACAAGGTCGCGAGGAAGAGCGAGAACCCCTCGATCACCCGCGATGTCTCGGGCGAGGGCGTCCAGCAGGCCCTGCTGAAGATCCTCGAGGGCACCACCGCGTCGGTCCCGCCCCAGGGCGGACGCAAGCACCCGCACCAGGAGTTCATCCAGATCGACACGACGAACGTCCTGTTCATCGTGGGCGGCGCCTTCTCCGGGCTGGAGAAGATCATCGAGACCCGGGCCGGCGCCAAGGGCATCGGCTTCGGCGCGACGATCCGCTCCAAGCGCGAGCTGGAGGCCAAGGACCAGTTCGAGGACGTCATGCCCGAGGACCTGGTCAAGTTCGGCATGATCCCCGAGTTCATCGGCCGCCTCCCCGTCATCACGTCGGTGCACAACCTCGACCGCGAGGCGCTCCTCCAGATCCTGGTCGAGCCGCGCAACGCGCTCGTGAAGCAGTACCAGCGCCTCTTCGAACTCGACGGCGTGGAGCTGGACTTCGAGCGCGAGGCCCTGGAGGCCATCGCCGACCAGGCCATCCTCCGCCAGACCGGCGCCCGCGGCCTGCGCGCCATCATGGAAGAGGTCCTGATGTCGGTGATGTACGAGGTGCCGTCCCGCAAGGACGTGGCCCGCGTCGTCATCACGGCGGACGTCGTCCACTCGAACGTGAACCCGACGCTCATCCCGCGCGACGCGCGCGGACGCGGCACCGGGGAGCAGAAGACGGCGTAAGCGCCCTCAACGCCCAGGAGGTGCCCGGCACTTGAGAAGAGTGCCGGGCACCTCGGCGTATCTCCGCTGCGGGGCGTCAGGCCTTGACGCGCACGTCGTCGCGCAGCTTGGCCGCGAGGTCCGCCGTCTCGTCGACCGAGCTGCCGTGGCCTCCGAGCAGCGCGGAGACGCTGAACCCGGTGACATAGGCGACGGTGCTGTGGTCGCCCCAGACGCAGAAGGGGATCTTCGCGTTCCGGGGGCCGCCGCCGGAGGTGGACGTGGGGCTCTCGAACTGGGCCAGCTGGCACTTCATGACGCCGTCGGCGAAGCCGGAGGGGGTGACCTTCTCGGGGCTGCCGAGCAGCCCGCCCTTGGCGCCGGAGCCGCCCTGATCCTTCTGGGACGTCGCCTTGATCTTGGCGAACATGGCGTCCACCACGGCCTCCGGGTCGTCGACGGTGCCGTACACCCCGGCGAAGGACACGCTCTTCGACGTCAGCCCCTTGCCGCTCTCGTACCGGGCGCCGAGCACCTTCGGGTCCTTCACGCCCCATCTCTCGAAGTCCGCGCGGTCGGAGTCGGTGAGGTGGTCCGACGGGGCGACGCCCTGCACCTTCTTGTACGTCCCGTCGATCACGGTCGCAGGCGTCGTCAGCTTGTGCGGCCCGTCGTCGGCGACATCGGCCGAGGCCCCTCTACGGCCACCGCCACCGCCGAGCACGAGCGACGCCCCCACCGCGATCGCCGCCACCACGGCCACCGCCCCGACGATCAGGACGGCCTTCTTCGCACCACCGCCGGGCGCGGGCGGGTGCGGAGGGTAGGGCTGCTGCCCGTACGCGTCGTACGGGCCGTACGGGTTCGGCTGGGGCGGAACGCCCTGCTGGGGGTAGCCGTAGCCCGGCTGCGGGGCCTGCGGGGTCTGTGGCGGCGGGCCGTAGGGGCCCGGTGGTCCGTACGGTCCCGGCTGCGGCGGCTGCCCGCCGTACGGCCCTGGCTGCTGGTGACTCATCGCTGGTTCCCCTCCCGATGCCGGCACGCCTGATGCCGACGCCTTCCCGGCATCCTCGCGCAGGCGCGGAGGACCCATGCCGTCAGGGGGCGCACCGTTACAGAGGAAACGCGTTTCGGGACACGGTCGGGACACCTCTAAACTGACCCCCGTGACCGAGAACGCTCAGCAGCAGCCATCAGCGCCCGACACCGAACTGCCGACCCAGTACGCGCCGGCCGACGTAGAGGGGCCGCTGTACGAGCGCTGGGTAGAGCGGGGTTACTTCGACGCCGACGAGAAGAGCGACAAGCCGCCGTTCACCGTCGTCATCCCGCCGCCGAACGTCACCGGCAGCCTCCACCTGGGCCACGCCTTCGAGCACACGCTCATCGACGCCCTCACCCGCCGCAAGCGCATGCAGGGCTACGAGACGCTGTGGCAGCCGGGCATGGACCACGCCGGCATCGCGACGCAGAACGTCGTCGAGCGCGAGCTCGGCAAGGAGGGCAAGTCCCGCCACGACCTCGGCCGCGAGGCCTTCGTCGAGCGTGTCTGGCAGTGGAAGGGTGAGTCCGGCGGCCAGATCAGCGGCCAGATGCGCCGCCTCGGCGACGGTGTCGCCTGGTCCCGCGAGCGCTTCACCATGGACGAGGGCCTCTCCCAGGCCGTCCAGACCATCTTCAAGCGCCTCTACGACGACGAGCTGATCTACCGCGCCGAGCGCATCATCAACTGGTGCCCGCGCTGTCTGACGGCCATCTCGGACATCGAGGTCGAGTACCAGGACGACGACGGCGAGCTCGTCTCCATGACGTACGGCGAGGGGGACGACACCATCGTCGTCGCCACCACGCGCGCCGAGACGATGCTCGGTGACACGGCCGTCGCGGTCCACCCCGAGGACGAGCGCTACAAGCACCTGATCGGCAAGCTCATCAAGCTGCCGCTGACCGACCGCTCCATCCCGGTCGTCGCCGACGAGCACGTCGACCCCGAGTTCGGCACGGGCGCGGTCAAGGTGACCCCGGCCCACGACCCGAACGACTTCGAGATCGGCCAGCGCCACGACCTGCCGTCCATCACCGTCATGGACGAGCACGCCGTCATCACGGCCCACGGCCCCTTCCAGGGCCTGGACCGCCTGGAGGCCCGCTCGGCGATCGTCGCCGCGCTGCGCGCCGAGGGCCGGATCGTCGCCGAGAAGCGGCCGTACGTCCACTCCGTCGGCCACTGCTCGCGCTGCAAGACCACCATCGAGCCGCGCCTGTCGATGCAGTGGTGGGTCAAGGTCGGCCCGCTCGCGAAGGCCGCCGGTGACGCGGTCCGCGACGGCAAGGTCAAGATCCACCCGCAGGAGATGGAGAAGCGGTACTTCGACTGGGTGGACAACCTCCACGACTGGTGCATCTCGCGGCAGTTGTGGTGGGGCCACCGCATCCCGGTCTGGTACGGCCCCGAGGGTGAAGTCGTCTGCGTCGGCCCCGGCGAGGAGCCGCCGGCCGGCGAGGGCTGGCACCAGGACACCGACGTCCTCGACACCTGGTTCTCCTCGGGCCTGTGGCCGTTCTCCACGCTCGGCTGGCCCGAACAGACCGAGTCGCTGGCGAAGTTCTACCCGAACTCCGTCCTGGTCACCGGCTACGACATCCTCTTCTTCTGGGTCGCCCGGATGATGATGTTCGGCCTGTACGCGATGGACGGCACCCCGCCGTTCCACACCATCGCCCTGCACGGCATGGTCCGCGACCAGTTCGGCAAGAAGATGTCGAAGTCCTTCGGCAACGCGGTCAACCCGCTGGACTGGATGGACAAGTACGGCAGCGACGCCCTGCGCTTCACCCTGGCCCGCGGCGCCAACCCGGGCGTCGACGTGCCGATCGGCGAGGACTGGGTCCAGGGCTCGCGCAACTTCGCCAACAAGATCTGGAACGCCACGCGCTTCGCGCTGATGAACGGCGCGACGGTCGAGGGCCCGCTGCCGGACGCGTCGAAGATGTCGGCGACCGACCGCTGGATCCTCTCCCGCCTGAACTCGGTCGTCGCCGAAGTCGACGCGTACTACGAGGACTTCCAGTTCGCGAAGCTCTCCGACGCCCTGTTCCACTTCGCGTGGGACGAGGTCTTCGACTGGTACGTCGAGCTGTCCAAGACCACGTTCCAGGCGGGCGGCGAGCCGGCCGAGGTCTCCAAGCGCGTCCTCGGCGAGGTCCTCGACGTCACGCTGAAGCTGCTGCACCCGGTGGTCCCGTTCGTCACGGAGACCCTGTGGACCACGCTCACGGGCGGCGAGTCCCTGGTCATCGCGGACTGGCCGACCGACAGCGGCTTCCGTGACGCCGCCGCCGAGCAGGAGATCGAGTCCCTCCAGTCCGTCATCACCGAGGTCCGCCGCTTCCGCGCCGACCAGGGCCTCCAGCCCGGCCAGCGCGTCCCGGCCCGCCTGACGCTGGAGGGCACGGCGCTCGCCCCGCACGAGGCCGCCATCCGCCAGCTGCTGCGCCTGCAGCCGGAGGGCGACTCCTTCACGGCGACGGCCACCCTCCCGGTCGCCGGCGCCGAGGTCGCCCTCGACCTCTCCGGCACGATCGACGTGGCGGCGGAGCGCAAGCGCCTGGCCAAGGACCTGGCCGCGGCGGAGAAGGAGAAGGCCCAGGCCACGGCCAAGCTCGGCAACGAGGCCTTCCTCGCGAAGGCCCCGGACCACGTGGTCGAGAAGATCCGCACCCGCCTCGCCAAGGCGGGCGAGGACATCGCCCGCATCCAGGCCCAGCTGGACAAGCTGCCGCAGGCGTAAGGGCTCGTACGGCATGGAAGGCCCCCGGAGCCGTGAGGTTCCGGGGGCCTTCGGCTGTCGGCCGTCGGTGGCGCGGGTGTCGGTGGTGCTCCGTAGACTGGTCCCCGTGAGCGACCTCCCCTCTGACAGCAGCGATGACGAACGCAGCGACGACAGCCTCGGGCCCGAGCCCCTCGACGTCTTCGACGAGATCATCGAGGCCGAGACCGACCGCGACCCCGACCTCGCGGTGATCGAGGCCGGCAGCCGCACCCTGCGCACGCAGGGCGGCCCGCCGCAGGCCGACGTGCCCACGCGGCCGGCGGACCCGGAGGTCGACAGAGCGCTGCGCGAGGTCGAGACGGACCTGGCCACGCGCTGGGGCGAGACCAAGCTGGAGCCCTCCGTCGGCCGTATCTCCGCGCTGATGGACGTGCTGGGGGACCCGCAGCGGTCGTACCCCTCGATCCACATCACGGGGACCAACGGCAAGACCTCCACGGCCCGCATGATCGAGGCCCTCCTCGGCGGCTTCGAACTGCGCACCGGCCGCTACACGAGCCCCCACGTCCAGTCGGTCACCGAGCGGATCAGTCTCGACGGCGCCCCGATCTCCGCCGAGCGCTTCATCGAGACGTACCAGGACATCAAGCCGTACGTCGAGATGGTCGACTCCCAGCAGGACTTCCGGCTCTCCTTCTTCGAGGTGCTCACCGGCATGGCGTACGCGGCCTTCGCGGACGCGCCGGTCGACGTGGCCGTCGTCGAGGTCGGCATGGGCGGCAGCTGGGACGCGACGAACGTGATCGACGGGGAAGTCGCCGTCATCATGCCCATCGACCTGGACCACACGGACCGGCTCGGTGAGACGCACGCCGAGATCGCCACCGAGAAGGCCGGCATCATCAAGCGGGACGCCACGGTCATCATGGCGCAGCAGCCGGTGGACGCGGCGCAGGTGCTGCTGAAGAAGGCCGTCGAGGAGAACGCCACCGTGGCCCGCGAGGGCCTGGAGTTCGGCGTGGTGGACCGCCAGATCGCCGTCGGCGGCCAGCTGCTGACCCTGCGCGGGCTGGGCGGCGAGTACCCCGACGTGTACCTTCCGCTGTACGGCGCGCACCAGGCGCACAACGCGGCCGTCGCGCTGGCCGCCGTCGAGGCGTTCTTCGGCGTCGGCAAGGAGCGCGCGGAGCCGCTGGACATCGAGGCGGTCCGCCAGGCCTTCGCGTCCGTCGCCTCGCCGGGCCGGCTGGAGGTGGTGCGCAGTTCGCCGACGGTCGTCCTGGACGCCGCGCACAATCCGTCGGGGGCACGGGCCACGGCCGAAGCCGTGCAGGAGGCCTTCGACTTCAGCCGGCTGATCGGTGTGGTCGGGGTCAGCGCCGACAAGAACGTCCGCGGGCTGCTGGAGGCCTTCGAGCCGATCCTCGCGGAGGTCGTCGTCACGCAGAACACCAGCCACCGTGCGATGGACGCGGACGAACTGGCCGGGATCGCCGTCGAGGTGTTCGGCGAGGACCGGGTCCAGGTCGAGCCGCGGCTGCCGGACGCCCTGGAGGCCGCGATCACGCTGGCCGAGGAGGAGGGCGAGTTCGCGGGCGGCGGCGTGCTGGTCACGGGGTCCGTCATCACGGTGGGCGAGGCCCGGCTGCTGCTGGGGAAGGGCTGAGGTTTTCCGATGCGTACGCTCTGTTCGTCGACGCTGATCGGCGAGTTCTTCATCATCGGCTTCGCCGGTCTGGTCGCGATGAAGGATCCGCACCTGTCGATGACGACGGTGTGGACGGTCAGCGGGATCGCGATGCTGCTGTGCGTGCTGCTGTGCGGCATGGTGACCCGGCCGGGCGGCACAGCCCTCGGCTGGGCCCTCCAGATCGCTCTCATCGCCTCCGGCTTCGCCGTCCCGACGATGTACTTCCTGGGAGCGGTCTTCGCGGCCCTGTGGTGGGCGTCGGTCCACTACGGGCGCAAGATCGACGTGGCGAAGGCCCGATTCGCGGCGCAGGAAGAGTCCGCCCCTTCGGTTGACGCTGTGTAACGGGCGCCCCGACACGCCCTGTAACCTCGTCCCACCGCACTTGCCCCAAGAAGGAGCCCACTCGTGACCCAGCGCACCCTCGTCCTGCTCAAGCCCGACGCCGTCCGTCGCGGTCTCGTCGGCGAGATCATCAGCCGTATCGAGCGCAAGGCCGACTGGCGGATCACGGCGCTGGACATGCGCACGCTGGAGCAGGAGACGCTGGAGCAGCACTACGGCGAGCACAAGGGCAAGCCCTTCTACGAGCCGCTGGTGGAGTTCATGGCGTCGGGCCCGGTCGTCGCGATGATCGTCGAGGGCGAGCGGGTCATCGAGGGCCTGCGCACCCTGGCCGGCCCGACCGACCCGATCGCGGCGGCCCCCGGCTCCATCCGCGGCGACTACGGCACCATCGTCCGCGAGAACCTGATCCACGCCTCCGACTCCGAGGAGTCCGCCGAGCGTGAGGTGAAGATCTTCTTCCCCGGACGTGGCTGACTCTCGGACTTCACGTCAGAGCCGCCTAGAGAATTTTTCGCGGATTTTTCTGAGGGATCGTCAGTTCGATCTAGACGTCTGACCTGGGACGGCCGTACGTTTTTGGTCGTCCCTTGGCATATGCGTGCCGATCGGGGGAACGAGTGCCCCCGTTGGGCCGTCTCCGGAAGCGAGATGCCCGCGCACATGCTGACAATGGCGAAGACCCTCGCGCGGTGTTCGTGTTGGCGCGTCTACGATGTAAGCCATCACGTCACAGCACCCACTTCGCCGACCTGAAAAGCCCTCAAAAGCTCCCGGGAAGGCCAGACGAATCCTGATGGGGAACTCAATGTCGTTCATCGGCCGTGACATGGCTGTCGACCTCGGGACCGCCAACACGCTGGTGTACGTCAGGGGGCGGGGGATCGTACTCAACGAGCCGTCCGTCGTCGCGATCAACACCAACACCGGCGGTATCCTCGCGGTCGGTGCCGAAGCGAAGAAGATGATCGGGCGGACGCCGGGCAACATCGTCGCCGTGCGGCCGCTGAAGGACGGCGTGATCGCCGACTTCGAGATCACCGAGCGGATGCTCCGCTACTTCATCCTGAAGATCCACAAGCGGCGGTATCTGGCCCGGCCCCGTGTCGTCGTCTGTGTGCCCTCGGGCATCACGGGCGTCGAGCGCCGCGCCGTCATCGAGGCGTCGTCCCAGGCGGGCGCGCGCCAGGTGCACATCATCGAGGAGCCCATGGCCGCGGCCATCGGCTCCGGCCTGCCGGTCCACGAGGCCACGGGCAACATGGTGGTGGACATCGGCGGCGGCACCACGGAGGTCGCGGTCATCTCGCTCGGTGGCATCGTCACCGCCCAGTCCATCCGCGTCGCGGGCGACGAACTGGACAACGCGATCATCCAGCACATCAAGAAGGAGTACAGCCTTCTCCTTGGTGAGCGGACGGCCGAGCAGATCAAGATCACGATCGGCTCCGCGTACGACCTCGACTCCGACGAGCACACCGAAATCCGCGGCCGGGACCTCGTCTCCGGGCTGCCCAAGACGGTGGTCGTCTCGACCGCCGAAGTACGCAAGGCGATGGAGGAACCCGTCAACGCGATCGTCGACGCGGTCAAGACCACCCTCGACAAGTGCCCCCCGGAACTCTCCGGCGACATCATGGACCGGGGGATCGTCCTGACCGGCGGCGGTGCGCTGCTGCGCGGCCTCGACGAAAGGCTGCGGCGCGAGACCGGCATGCCGATCCACATTGCCGAGGACCCGCTGGACAGCGTGGCGCTCGGGTCCGGCAAGTGCGTCGAGGAATTCGAGGCACTCCAGCAGGTCCTGGACGCCCAGCCGCGCAGATGACATAACTCTTCGATTCCGCCGTACGAGACGTTCTCCTCTCGTGCGGCGGATCGTTGATATAGAGGCATGAGCTCCCACAATTGGGCCCCCAGGGTTTGCGCTTGGGTTTGCGCTGCTGCCCGTCGAAGGGGCCTCCCGAATTCCTACGAGGAAGGGCACGGCCGCCGCACGTGAGGGACACGAAAGAGAGCCGGCTGCTTCTGGTACTGCTGATCGCCATCGCGTTCGCTCTGATCACGGTGGATATCAGAGGCGGTCAGAACTCCCCGGTCGACGGTGCCCGGCAGGCCGCGGCAGCGGTCTTCGGTCCGATCGAGAACGGAGTGTCGTCGGCGGTCAGTCCCGTCGGCAATGCCGTCTCCGCCGTCCGTGACTCGGGTGAACGCCACGACCGGCTCGCCCGGTTGGAGACGGAGAACGCCGCCCTCAAGGCGAAGCTCGGCAGCAACGACCGTGACCGCAGCCGGCTGCAGCAGCTCGACAAGATGCTGAAGGTCGCGGGCGAGGGGCAGTACGGCATCAAGGGCGCCGAGGTCATCGCCATAGGCGCGGCCCAGGGCTTCTCCTGGACCATCACCATCGACGTCGGCGCCAACGACGGCATCAAGCGGGACATGACCGTCCTGAACGGCGACGGCCTCGTCGGCCGCGTCACCACCGTCGGCCCGCACACCGCCACCGTCCTGCTCGCCAACGACCCCGACTTCACCGTCGGCACACGCATGGAGGCCAGCGACGAACTCGGCTTCTCCTCCGGGCAGGGCGACCGCGCGCTGCGCGTCGAACTCCTCAACGGCAAGGCCGAGGTGAAGAAGGGCGACCGGCTCGTCACCTTCGGCTCCCAGGCCGACAGGCCCTTCGTGCCAGGCGTCCCGGTCGGCACCGTCTCCCGCGTCGACCCCTCCGGCGGCGGCCTGACCCGCACCCTCTACGTCAAGCCGTTCGTCTCCTTCACCAAGCTCGACATCGTCGGCGTCGTCGTCGAGGCCCCGAAGAAGGACCCGCGCGACGAGGTGCTCCCGGCCAAGCCCAAGCCGACCCCGACCCCGACGGTGACCGTGACGGTGACCCCGTCCTCCGACGCGAGCGCCTCGGACCAGCAGGCCTCCGACGGGAACACCTCGAACGACACGTCATCGGACCAGCCGACCACCTCCGAGACACCCACGGACGAGTCCACCCCTGACGACCAGCAGCAGTAGGAGCTCAATCTCCATGCGTGTCAACCGGATCCTGCTCTCCACCGCCCTGATCGTCGTCGCCCTGGTGATCCAGGTGAGTGTCCTCGCCCGCCTCCATCTCCCCGGCGCCGTCCCCGATCTGCTGCTGCTCACCGTCCTGGGCCTCGCCCTGGTGTACGGCCATGTCGGCGGCGCCCTCGTCGGCTTCGGCGCCGGCCTGCTCGCCGACGTCGCCCCGCCCGCCGACCACGCCGCCGGCCGCTACGCCCTGGTGCTGTGCGTCATCGGCTATCTCGCCGGGCTCGTCAAACCCGAGACCGGCCGGATCAAGTCGGCCACCACCCCCATGTTCGTGGTGTTCGCCGCCGCGATCGGCTCGACGCTGCTGTACGCCCTCGTCGGCGCCCTCGTCGGCGACACCGCCGCCCGTCATGTCGGCCTCGGCAGCCTGCTGTTCACCGCCGCCCTGTACGACCTGCTGCTGGCGCCGTTCATCGTCCCCGGGATCATGGCCCTGGCCCGCCGCGCCGACAACGACCCGCTCGCGGACGCGGGCTCCGGGGCGCCGGCCACGGACATCTCCTCCGGCTGGCTCTCGGCCGGCACGGGCCTGCGCATCGGCGGCCAGCGCGGCGGCCTCGGCGGCCTCAAGAGCAAGGCCCGCAGCCGCGTCACCCGCGTCGGCCGCATCAAGGGGGTCAAGAGGCTGTGAGCACACGGAAGCCGGCCGCACCCCGGCCGCACAGCTTCGCCGTATATGACTCGTACACGCACTGAGAGGGGGAGGAAGCCACAGTGACCAACATTCCCGCGACGGGACGGACCCCCAGAGTCCAGATCCGCCTCGTCGTCATCCAGATCCTCGTCCTCTCCCTGCTCGGCACCCTGGGCGGCCGCCTGTGGTACCTGCAGGTCCGGCAGGGCGCCGAGTACCAGAAGGAGGCCTCCGGCAACCACGTCCAGCAGGTCGTCGACCCCGCACCCCGCGGCTCCATCCTGGACGCCCGCGGTGTGGCGCTCGCCGACAACGAGGCGCGGCTCGTCGTCTCGGCCTCCCGCACCGACCTGCTGAAGCAGAAGGACGACGGCAAGGCGGTCCTCGCCAAGCTGGCCGGTGTCCTCGGCATGAAGCCCAAGGAGGTCCAGCAGAAGGTCCGGCTGTGCGACTCCGAGACCCCGCAGCCCTGCTGGAACGGCTCGCCGTTCCAGCCGATCCCGATCACCGACAAGGCCACCGCCAAGCAGGCCATGCAGATCCGCGAGCGCTCCGAGGACTTCCCCGGCATCAGCGCCGAGCCGGAGGCCGTGCGCCGCTACGCGGCCCCCGGCAAGTCCAACACGGCCCAGGTGCTCGGCTACCTCTCGCCGGTCACCGACGAGGAGATCACCGAGGCCAAGGACACCGACTCGCCCTTCCTGCGCTCCGATATGGTCGGCCGCAGCGGCCTGGAGCGCCAGTACGACAAGGAACTGCGCGGCAAGGCCGGCGTCACCCGCTACGAGGTCGACAACCTCGGCCGCGTCATCGGCAAGGCCGAGGCCGACCCGGCCCAGCCCGGCTCCAACCTCGTCACCAGCATCGACTCCCGCGTCCAACGCGTCGCCGAGTACGAGCTGGACCACGCGATGAAGGTCGCCCGCCAGCAGGACGACAAGGTCACCGGCGAGAAGTACAAGGCCGACTCCGGCGCCGTCATCGTGATGGAGGCCAAGACCGGCCGCATCGTCGCCATGGCGTCCAACCCGACCTACGACCCCAACGTCTGGGTGGGCGGCATCTCCGCCAAGAACTACAAGGCCCTCACCGGCAAGAAGTCCGACTACCCGCTGCTCAACCGCGCCATCCAGGGCCAGGCCGCGCCCGGTTCGACCTTCAAGGTGGTCTCCACGGCCGCCGCGGTCCAGGCCGGCTACCCCTTCGACGGCCGCTACCCCTGCACCAGTTCGTACTCGGTCGGCGGCCAGGTCTTCAAGAACTTCGAGGGCGAGAGCTTCGGCCCCATCCCGCTCGGCCGCGCCCTCGAGGTCTCCTGCGACACCGTCTTCTACGGCCTCGCGGACCGCGAGTGGAAGCGCGACGGCGGCATCAACCCGAAGAAGGGCCAGCCCAAGGACTACTTCTTCAAGACCGCCCACCAGTTCGGCCTCGGCAAGGAGACCGGCGTCGACCTGCCCAACGAGGTCACCGGCCGCGTCCCCGACCGCCAGTGGAAGCTGGACTACTGGAAGGCCAACAAGGACGCCTGGTGCAAGTCCGGTAAGAAGGACGGCAGTTACGTCGAGAAGATCGCGTACGAGAACTGCCTCGAAGGCAACAAGATGCGCGAGGGCGACGAGATCAACTACTCGATCGGCCAGGGCGACACCCTCGTCACCCCGATCCAGGAGGCCGTGATGTACGGCGCCGTCGCCAACGGCGGCACCATGTACACCCCGACCATCGGCAAGGCGGTCATCAGCCCCGACGGCCGGAGCGTCCAGGAGATCAAGCCGCAGTCGCACGGCAAGCTGCCGGTCAGCAAGGCCACGCTCAAGGGCATGCACGACGCCTTCGCGGGCGTCGTCACCCGCGGTACCGCCGCCTGGAAGTTCAACGGCTGGCCGCAGAACAAGATCCCGCTGCACGCCAAGACCGGTACCGCCGAGGTCTACGGCAAGCAGACCACGTCCTGGCTGGCCACGTTCTCCAAGGACTACTCGGTCGTCATGACCATCGCCCAGGCCGGTACGGGTTCCGGCGCCTCCGGTGAGGCCGTGCGCAACATCTACAGCGCGATGTACGGCGTCCAGCCCGACGGCAAGATCGACCCGAAGAAGGCACTGCTGCCCACCCCGGAGAAGAGCCTGCCGAAGGTCCGCCCCGACGGCACGATCAAGTCCCCGAAGGTCGCCGACGACCCGGCCAAGGACGTCCACGCCGCCCCGTCGGGCTCGCCCTCCCCGGACGACGGCTCGCAGCCGCCCGCGACCGCCCCCTCGCCCGGCACGGGCAACCGCGACACCCGTAGGCGACCGCGCAGGCGGGGAAGCCGGAGGAAGCTCACATGACCGGCGCGAACAGCTTCTCCGTCTCCGGATACGGCCCCGAACGGGCCGGCTGGACGCGGGTCTTCGCCCGCGACTCGGTGGCCCGCCGCATGGACTGGCCGATGCTGGTGGCGGCCCTCCTGCTGTCGCTGATCGGCTCGCTGCTGGTCTTCTCCGCGACCCGCAACCGCACCGAGATCAACCAGGGCGACCCGTACTACTTCCTGATCCGGCACGTCATGAACACCGGCATCGGGCTCACTCTGATGATCGGCACGCTCTGGCTCGGCCACCGCGCCCTGCGCAACGCCGTGCCCATCCTCTACGGCATCTCGCTCGTCGGCATCCTGCTGGTGCTGACCCCGCTCGGCGCCACCATCAACGGCAGCCGCAACTGGATCGTGTTCGGCGGCGGCTTCTCGCTCCAGCCCGCCGAGTTCGTGAAGGTCACGATCATCCTGGGCATGGCGATGCTGCTCGCCGCCAGGGTCGACGCCGGCGACAGGACATACCCCGACCACCGCACGGTGGTGCAGGCCCTCGGCCTGGCGGCCGTACCGATCCTGATCGTGCTGCTCATGCCCGACCTCGGCACGGTGCTGGCCATGGTGGCCATCATCCTGGGCGTGCTGCTCGCCTCCGGCGCCTCCAACCGCTGGATCTTCGGTCTGATCACCGCCGGGGTGCTCGGCTGCATCGCCATCTGGCAGCTGCACGTCCTGGACGAGTACCAGATCAACCGCTTCGCGGCCTTCGCCAACCCCAAGCTCGACCCCGCCGGCGTCGGCTACAACACCAACCAGGCCCGCATCGCCATCGGTTCGGGCGGCCTCACCGGCGCCGGCCTGTTCCACGGCTCGCAGACCACCGGCCAGTTCGTCCCCGAGCAGCAGACCGACTTCGTCTTCACGGTCGCCGGCGAGGAACTCGGCTTCCTGGGCGCGGGCCTGATAATCCTCCTCCTCGGCGTCATCCTGTGGCGCGCCTGCCGTATCGCCCGCGAGACGAGCGAGCTGTACGGCACGATCGTCGCCGCCGGAATCGTCGCCTGGTTCGCCTTCCAGTCGTTCGAGAACATCGGCATGACCCTCGGCATCATGCCGGTCACCGGCCTGCCCCTGCCGTTCGTCTCGTACGGCGGCTCGTCGATGTTCGCGGTGTGGGTGGCGGTGGGCCTGCTGCAGTCGATCAGGGTGCAGCGCCCGATGTCCGCGTAGCGGTCCTCACCAGCGGTTGTACCACCGAGGTCGCCCGGGTGGGCGGCGGGATTTTTCTCGCAGTCCACCCGGGCGACCTCTGCCGTCCCGGCTCATCTGGAACTAGATTCAATTCATGGCGGAGACGAAACGCGAGGTAGAGCGCAAGTACGAATCCGACGAGAGCGGGCTGCCCGACCTGACCGGCGTCGGCAAGGTGGCCGCCGTCCTGGACCGGGGCGTGGCCGAACTCGACGCCACCTACTACGACACCGCTGACGAACGACTGGCCGCCCACTCCATCACCCTGCGCCGGCGCACCGGCGGCCCCGACGCCGGCTGGCACCTCAAACTCCCGGTCGCCCCCGGCGTCCGCGACGAGATCCGCGCCCCGCTCTCCGACACCGTGCCGGGCGACCTCGCCGCGCTGGTCCGCTCCCGCGTCCGCGACGCCCCCCTGCTCCCCGTGGTCCGGCTCCGCTCCGCCCGCGACCTGCGCCACCTCGTCGACGCCGACGGCAAGCTGCTCGCCGAGGTCAGCGAGGACGCCGTGACGGCGGAGCGGCTCGGCGAGGGCGGCAGCGCGGTGCAGTGGACCGAGATCGAGGTGGAACTCGGCGAAGGCGTCGACCCGGCCTTCCTCGACAAGGTGGAGAAACGACTGCGCAAGGCGGACGTACGGCCCTCCCGCGCGGAGTCGAAGCTGGCCCGGGCACTCGCCGAGACGGCCCCGCCCGGGAGACCGGGGGATGAGGAGCGGCACGGGGCACCCGCCGAGCCCGTGACCGCCGGCGACCACGTCCTCGCCTACCTCCGCGCCCAGCGCGACGCGATCGTCGAGCTCGACACCGCCGTACGACGCGACGAGTACGACTCCGTCCACCGCATGCGCGTCGCCACCCGCCGCATGCGCAGCGCCTTCCGCTCGTACCGCAAGGTCCTCGACCGCGCCGTCACCGACCCGATCGGCGATGAACTCAAGTGGCTGGCGGCCGAGTTGGGCGTGGACCGCGACCGCGAGGTGCTCACCGAGCGCATCACGACGGCCCTCGGCGAGCTGCCCCGCACGCTGGTCGAAGGGCCGGTCCGCACCCGGCTGCACACCTGGGCCGGGTCCCGCCGCGGCGGAGCCCGCCGCCGCCTGATCGGCGTCCTGGACTCCCGCCGCCATCTGACCCTCCTCGACACCCTGGACGCCCTGATCGCCGACCCGCCCCTGCTGAAGGCGGCCACGCGGAAGCCGAAGAAGGTGATCTCCAAGGCCGTACGCAAGGACTTCGCGAAGCTCTCCGCGCTCGTCGAGCACGCCTTCGAGCTGCCGCCCGGTCACGACCGCGACCTCGCCCTGCACGAGGCCCGCAAGAAGGCCAAGCGCACCCGGTACGCGGCGGAGGCCGCCACCCCGGCCCTCGGCGACCCGGCCGCCGACCTGACCAAGGCGATGAAGTCCCTGCAGAACCTGCTCGGCGACCACCAGGACAGCGTCATGGCCCGCGCGACCCTGTGCGAGCTGGCGGCCGTGGCGCATGCGGCGGGGGAGAGCTCGTTCACGTACGGAGTGCTGTACGGGCGCGAGGAGCAGCGGGCGGCGGCGGACGAGGCCGAGCTGCCCGGGACCTGGACGGAGATCAAGTCGGAGGCGGCCGTCTGAGCGTACGGGGGAGGCCTGCGAGCGGGTTACGCTTGATGGTCACCCCTGTCCTCAGCTCACGAAGGTTCGCGAGATGCCTGCCGAAGCCGCCGAGTCCGCGGAGTCTGTGTTCCCGCAGCTCGAAGCTCTGCTCCCGCATGTGCAGAAGCCGATCCAGTACGTCGGCGGAGAGCTCAACTCCACGGTCAAGTCCTGGAACGACTGCGACGTCCGCTGGGCGCTCATGTACCCGGACGCGTACGAGGTCGGTCTGCCCAACCAGGGCGTCATGATCCTCTACGAGGTACTGAACGAGCAGGAGGGTGTCCTCGCCGAGCGCACGTACAGCGTGTGGCCGGACCTGGAGGCACTGATGCGCGAGCACGGCGTGCCCCAGTTCACGGTGGACAGTCACCGCCCGGTGAAGTCCTTCGACGTGTTCGGCCTGTCCTTCTCCACGGAGCTGGGCTACACCAACATGCTCACGGCCCTGGACCTGGCCGGCATCCCGCTGGAGTCCAAGGACCGCACGATCGACGACCCGATCGTCCTGGCCGGCGGTCATGCGGCCTTCAACCCGGAGCCGATCGCCGACTTCATCGACGCGGCGATCATCGGCGACGGCGAGCAGGCCGTGCTCGACATGACGCGGATCATCAAGGAGTGGAAGGCGGAGGGCCGCCCCGGCGGCCGCGAGGAGGTCCTCTTCCGCCTGGCGAAGACCGGTGGCGTGTACATCCCGGCGTTCTACGACGTCGAGTACCTGCCGGACGGCCGTATCGCCCGCGTCGTCCCCAACAAGTCGGGCGTCCCGTGGCGCGTGTCCAAGCACACGGTCATGGACCTCGACGAGTGGCCCTACCCCAAGCAGCCCCTCGTCCCGCTGGCCGAGACCGTCCACGAGCGCATGTCGGTCGAGATCTTCCGCGGCTGCACCCGCGGCTGCCGCTTCTGCCAGGCGGGCATGATCACCCGCCCGGTGCGTGAGCGCTCGATCACCGGCATCGGCGACATGGTCGACAAGGGCCTCAAGGCAACGGGCTTCGAGGAGGTGGGTCTCCTTTCCCTCTCCTCGGCGGACCACAGCGAGATCGGCGACATCGCCAAGGGCCTCGCCGACCGCTACGAGGACGACAAGATCGGCCTCTCCCTCCCCTCCACCCGCGTCGACGCCTTCAACGTAGACCTGGCGAACGAGCTGACGAGGAACGGCCGCCGCTCCGGCCTCACCTTCGCCCCCGAGGGCGGCTCCGAGCGCATGCGCAAGGTCATCAACAAGATGGTCTCGGAGGAGGACCTGATCCGTACGGTCTCCACGGCCTACGGCAACGGCTGGCGCCAGGTGAAGCTGTACTTCATGTGCGGCCTGCCGACGGAGACCGACGAGGACGTCCTCCAGATCGCCGACATGGCGACCCACGTGATCCAGAAGGGCCGCGAGGTCTCCGGCTCCGGCGACATCCGCTGCACGGTGTCGATCGGCGGCTTCGTCCCCAAGCCGCACACTCCCTTCCAGTGGGCCCCGCAGCTCTCGGCGCAGGAGACGGACGCCCGCCTGGAGAAGCTCCGGGACAAGATCCGCGGCGACAAGAAGTACGGCCGTTCGATCGGCTTCCGCTACCACGACGGCAAGCCCGGCATCGTCGAGGGCCTCCTCTCCCGCGGCGACCGCCGCATCGGCGCCGTCATCCGCGCCGTCTACGACGACGGCGGCCGCTTCGACGGCTGGCGCGAGCACTTCTCCTACGACCGCTGGATGGCCTGCGCCGACAAGGCCCTGGTCCCCTTCGGCGTCGACGTCGACTGGTACACGACGCGCGAGCGCACGTACGAGGAGGTCCTCCCGTGGGACCACCTCGACTCGGGCCTCGACAAGGACTGGCTCTGGGAGGACTGGCAGGACGCCCTCGACGAGACGGAGGTCGAGGACTGCCGCTGGACGCCGTGCTTCGATTGCGGCGTTTGCCCGCAGATGGATACGGCCATACAAATTGGCCCGACCGGCAAGAAGTTGCTCCCGCTGACGGTCAAGAATGCAGGTCCGACGCCGGCTTCGAGTAGTCACGCGCACTGAGGTGGGCGAGGCACTCGATCGGGTGGTTGAGGTGCTGGCGGGGGTGAGCGAGGAGGAGGTAGCCGCTGCGTTGGCTGCGGTCGGTGCTTCGCGCGCTCGTCCGCTGGCGTCGCCGGTGTCCCTCCGGACGCCGCTACCGAGCCCTGGAGACGCCCGACAGATCGTCTCCGAGGTGGAGTGGGTCTGAGGGGTGCTTCCAGGCCTGTAGGCGGCTGCCTGACTGATTGAGCCCCCTTCCTTGTCAGGGAGGGGGCTCGTTGGTATCTGATGTTGTCTCCGCACCGCAGGTCGGTAGGCGGAGTGACCGGCTCGCGGCGTTCGCGTAGTCGCTGGCTCGTCACACGAGACGTGGCCGGCGACCTATGACATGTCGGTCATCAACTGGCGAAGGTACCCGAGGCGGAGGGCGGTGGTGGGGTGGTCGGGGCCGAGGGCGGTCTCGGTGATGTGCAGGGCCCGCTCTGCCAGTGGGAGGGCGTCGGTGTGGCGTCCGAGGTCGCCGTACGTGCTCGCGAGGTTGCCGAGGCGGATGGCGGTGGTGGGGTGGTCGGGGCCGAGGGTGGTCTCGGTGATGTGCAGGGCGCGTTCCTCCAGTGGGAGGGCGTCGGTGTGGCGTCCGAGGTCGCCGTACGTGCTCGCGAGGTTGCCGAGGCGGAGGGCGGTGTCGGGGTGGTCGGGGCCGAGGGTGGTCTCGGTGATGTGCAGGGCGCGTTCCTCCATTGGGAGGGCGTCGGTGTGGCGTCCGAGGGCGCTGAAGGTGCGGGCGAGGTTGCCGAGGCAGACGGCGGTGTCGGGGTGGTCGGGGCCGAGAGTGGTCTCGGTGATGTGCAGGGCGCGTTCCTCCAGTGGGAGGGCGTCGGTGTGGCGTCCGAGGTCGCCGTACGTGCTCGCGAGGTTGCCGAGGCGGAGGGCGGTGGTGGGGTGGTCGGGGCCGAGGGCGGTCTCGGT
>NZ_JBEYYC010000006.1:96850-241902 GCF_040645355.1 Streptomyces sp. NPDC046805
GTGATGTGCAGGGCGCGTTCCTCCAGTGGGAGGGCGTCGGTGTGGCGTCCGAGGGCGCTGTACGTGCTCGCGAGGTTGCCGAGGTGGAGGGCGGTGGTGGGGTGGTCGGGGCCGAGGGTGGTCTCGGTGATGTGCAGGGCGCGTTCCTCCAGTGGGAGGGCGTCGGTGTGGCGTCCGAGGGCGCTGTACGTGCTCGCGAGGTTGCCGAGGTGGAGGGCGGTGTCGGGGTGGTCGGGGCCGAGGGTGGTCTCGGCGATGTGCAGGGCGCGTTCCTCCATTGGGAGGGCGTCGGTGTGGCGTCCGAGGGCGCTGAAGGTGCGGGCGAGGTTGCCGAGGCAGACGGCGGTGTCGGGGTGGTCGGGGCCGAGGGTGGTCTCGGTGATGTGCAGGGCGCGTTCCTCCAGTTGGAGGGCGTCGGTGTGGCGTCCGAGGGCACTGAAGGTGCGGGCGAGGTTGCCGAGGCGGACGGCCGTGGTGGGGTGGTCGGGGCCGAGGGTGGTCTCGGCGATGTGCAGGGCCCGCTCCTCCAGTGGGAGGGCTGAATTTGCCTGGCCTCGTGCGGAGGAGTAGAGGGCAGCCCGCCCCAGTAGGGCCGCGAGTTCGGGGGTCTCTCTCATTTCCCGGTATCCGCTCATGGCTTCGACATGGGGCAACAGCGTTTGCCACTCCGGCCAGGTCCGCGTGTCTTCGGGACCGCCTGGGGGTAGGGCTGCGTGGAGCAGAGATAGGACGGCATCGCTTGGGTGGGGCGGCGCGATGGCTTGGCGGCGGTACAGCATGCGCCGGATGCCCCTGGGGCGCGCTTGTGGAGTGGGGTTTGGCGAGGTGGAGCGTAGGACGGCTTGGACAAGGCGGTGGACGGTGACGGCTGTCTCAGTGAGGGTGATCATGCTGTAAGCAGCCAGCACGCCCAGAGCATGGTCGACGGCCTGCGGTGTGGGCAACGCGGTGGCCAGAACGTGACGCGGTAAAGGATCGGGTGCGCAGTAGGCCAGGACGCGCAGCAGTTCCACTGCATGGGGGTCGGCAGCCTGTACGGCACTCAGGGTGACGCTCCAGAGTTGAGCAATGGTGCGTTGTTGGGGGTCACCAGGAGGGGTAGCGGCGAGCGCTCCGGCAGGGTCGGCGCGCAGTCTCCTGAGGTAGGAGTCGGCGCTGGTTCGGGTCTGTGCGAGGTAGGCGCCAGCCTGCTGCAGCGCGAGGGGAAGGTGGCCGAGTTCGTCGGCCAACTCGGCCAGGGCTGCGGCGTCGGTCTCGGTGAGGCGTTCGGTGATCTCCTGGAGGACAACCAGGGAGGACTCCGGGGTGAGGGTGTCGAGGCGTAGAGCCGTACCGAGGTCGTGCCAGGGGAGGTCGCGGCGGGTGGTGATCAGAACTTGGCCTGTGCTCAGTCGGCCGAGGTAGGGGCGTAGATCGGCAGGTTCTTCGGCATTGTCGAAGACCAGCAGCCATCCGGTGCGGCCTTGCAGCCACATCACTCCCCATTCGGCGGCCTCGTCCAGCGGCAGCCCGGCATGCACTGGGTTCAAGGCGGTTGCCAGCGCCGCTAGTCCGGCTGTGATGGCGGGCGCAGATGATGCCTCGATCCACCACACGGGTCCGTGTCCGGCCGCCAGATGTGCGTGGGCGTGGTGTAGGACCAGCGTGCTTTTACCGACCCCGCCCATGCCTCGCACGCTCTGTGCCACGATGCCGGTCCCGGTTGCCGGCAGTGCCTGCAGGAAGGTGAGGGCGTCGTCGCGGCCCTTGAACACGCGGCTGTCGGGCGCGGGCAGGTTATTCAGCCGCGTAACTGCTTCGCCCGGTACCGCCGCCTGCAACGTGCCTGGAGGCAGGACCAGAGTGCGCTGTTCGATTCGGGCTTGGTCGCCAGTAGCGATCACGCCAGAGCTGTGGCCCGCGGCGGCGGAGCGGCCTCCCGAAGCACGCGGTGTCTGAGGGTCGGTCATCGCTGAATAGTGTTGTTGTCTCCGGTGGCGATGATTCCCGAATTATCCTGGGTGGCTACCGCGCGCTCACCAGATGCTGTCGACCCGCCTGCCGCCGGGTTCGGGGTCGGCGATCCTATGAGGGAGGACGCCCAAGCGCCCAGGATCCCAGCGATCACGGCTCCAGCTCCCGCGCCTGTTCCGATCCGCGTTGCGTGATCCCAAGGAAGAAGCAGATCTCCCAGCCACACGGACAGCGCGAACATGATCAACGACACCGCAATGGCCAACAGCCAACGCCTCGTCCGGCTCATCTGACGCCCCCTCACGCAGGATCCGAGGCCCATCATCCCACTGAGACCCGTCCACACCAGCCGGTCGGTGCAAACCGAGTGCGCCGCTACGAATGATCCGCGCAGATTGGTTCCGGACCCCGGTACATGGGTGGCAGCGCCCGCAGATAGATACGGTCATTCAAATCGGCCCGACCGGCAACAAGCTGCTGCCTCTGACGGTCAAGAACGCTGCGCCGGCACCTGTGTCGAGCGGTCACGCGCACGGAGGTGGGCGAGGCACTCGAGTGGGTGATGGGGAGCTTGGCCGGGGGCTTGCGAGGACGAGGTATCCGCCGCGCTGGCTTCGGCCGGCGTTTCACGTCCTCGCCCATCGGCGCCACTGGCGTCCTCTCGGACGCCGCTGCCAGGCCCTGGAAGTGCCCCCCAGGCCCGCTCCACGGTGTGTGGGCCGACGGCAGACGGGATGGGAGCTCGGGCGGGTGGTGTTGAGAGGACCAGCTAGGTGCTCGCATCCTTCTACTGGGCGCCGTGCCAGGAGTGAGAAAAAACGAGGCCGATTTCCTCCTTTGGCTCTACACTCCTGAAGAGTTGGATCACCGGATCGGAAAGCCATGACTACTGTTGATCTCCGGTCGTCTCGGGCGAAGCTTGATCGCGCAGTGAAGCAGACCGGCGAATTGAATACTCTGATTGAAGGTTTTCGGGAGAGCTTAATTAGCCGCGCTCCTCTGTGCGCAGAGTTGGATCCGGAAAGCGGCTACCACATCGTCCGGATTGATTCAGTTCCCGACTATGAACCCATTCTCGAGGAAGTGAGCCTGGGCGTTGGTGACATAGTTAACAATCTTCGATGCAGCCTGGATCACTTGGCATGGCAGTGCGCTTGCGCGCATGCTCAGGGCATCCCCAATAAACCTAAGAATATCTATTTTATCCTATGTAATGCAGTAGCGGGTCAACAACACAAGACGCCCAGCATATTTTCCCCTACCGCTTGGGGTCGAATGCATGAGTACCAGCCTTGCCGTGAGGTCAATGGACGTCCAGATGGCTGGACGGGGCTGTACATCCATCAACTGGATCTTCTGACTGAGCTCTCAAACTTCGACAAGCATCAGATGCTGGTGCATATTGAACTTCAGGCCAACCACTTTGAGACGATCCCGACTCGCATTGGCCTACCGCCATGGGTGCAAAGAACCGAGTCCGGTGATTTCGATTTTCTGCCTGATCGGACTGGCGATCCAGACCCCGGAGCCGACTGTGTTGATTTCTCGTACTCATCTCACAGGATGGAGGTTGGCGAAGAAGTAGTAAGAATCTTTGCTCCGCTTTGGGGTCGTCAGCCTGAGATTAAACATGTCGGAAGCGCTGTTCCGTACTTTGCTCTTCCAGGAGGGCGGCCTGTCGTGCCGACCCTTCAGCGAATCACTGAATTCGTTGCGATGCTTACTGGCGACCTTCAGAGGAACTGCCCCTAGTCGCTAATGCGTAAATGGTCTCAACGGACTACCCATCCGCAGTCGGAAAGCGATCCAGAGTGCCGCTGTGCAGCTAGTCTTCGGAGACGCTGCCTCCATCGAAGGGTGTAGTTCGCTCGCCGGCCCTGTCGTGACTGAGTGCGGGACTATCGCAGAGTCATTTGAGCCGGTCATCTGTGCGCATCACGCGGCGCACATCAACCAATTTCTTTTCTGCACTATCAGAGTCCAGCTCCACGCGTGCCATCATCTCTTCAGTAAATGTCCGCCCTCCATATTTCTTCTTCACCTCGACAAAAAGGTGGTCCACTCTATCCAGACACAAAAGGGAGGCTTGGGCGGCGATCAATGACTTGCGCAACCGTTCTTCGATGCTTGCAGTCTCCAGAGCCATTTGGCGAAGTTCTTCATCCTCGCTGGCGATCAAGGACAATTGCAAGCCAAGCAAGTTGAGGTGAGACTTCAGCACATATAGTTCAAGGCGCTGATCGATCGAGAGTGCCGCATGGCCCTGAATGCCCTCAATCCGTTCACAGAGCCGCTCCACGTCATAATAGACGTGCGCAACATCTTCCAACTGTGCGTTTGCTTTCATAGCTATCAGCGTGTTGCGGATATCAATAGCTTGCGTACGAGTTCCATGGAGTTCAGGCAAGAGAGCGGACGCAAGAGCATTCTTTCGCCCCCGCCACTCGCGAAACTGCCCAACGGCTGGTACGAGGCCTGCACAAAAAAGTAGCAGTGTGGCAACCACCAGCCCCCATGTGGCCAGAACGAGCGGTTCTTCCATTTTTTGACTCCTTCTTCAATGGCGCCCAACTAATAAACGATTCCGCCCCCCCCTGTTCAACTGGGGAGCTCAGCGAGCCATTCAGGCGGGAGTCTCTGTGGCGAGCCTCTTCAGAAGGGGAAAATCGTGGGTGACTAATCGAGTTGTTGCTTCATGAACCTCTTCAGGAACGAACAACTCTTCAAACCATGGAAGACATACAGCATATTCCACACTTGCATCCAGTCGCCCAAGCGCCCAGAGCCGCTCGAAGCCATAAGACGTATGCCGCGAATTCGAGAGCAACTTTTTTGCAGCTCCGAGCACTCCACCACATTCCTCTACCATCTCAAGGAATCGGGTCGGGTTATATCCCGTGCGTTTTAGAGCGGGAATCCCTCTACTTACGTGCTCTTCGAATTTGGCTTCAAGTACTACCAACCTGCTTGAACCCGGCTCTCGGTCCACGCAGCACCCCCTTCGCCACTTGCGTACCGCGGGCTGCGGGACACAGCGGCTAGAGGATAGCCACCTGTGACTGGGCTGACAGCCGGTTCATTGGAATTCGACGCCCTGCCCCAGGGCTCGGTGCACGCCTGGTCTGTGCCATCTTGTTGCCATGGTTGGCGCCGAAGGGCGGAGGTGCCAGCCCTGTGCCAGATCGTGCGGGGAGCAACGGGGAACAGCGGGGATGAGACAGCGGTCAGCTGGAGTCCGAGACGGCTCCGCCGCCGGTCAGCACAGCAAGGGGACGTAGATCACCTTAGCTTCCCAAGCTGAGGTTATAGCGCTGACGGGCATCGCTCACGGCGCACTGCGGCCACGTGACACGCAGGCGCGGGTCGGCTCGATGAGATGGTTCGTCCCGGTCCGCCGTGCACGTGACAGCACACCGGTCAGCGAGCAGTCCGCCGCAGGGCAATGGGCCAGCGTCCGCCCGGCCGCGGAGGCGTCCGCAAGACAAGCTTCGAGGCCTCCGTGAACTGCCGGCGCGCCTGATGCGCCCGAGTCATCAGCACAGGCCACGAGTGCCAGTCCCGCTCGAATGGCTCATCCGGGTTTGCCTGATGGTTGAGATACCCGGACGCGGCATCAAAGGCCTTGTCCATCGCAATGACTGCCGCGTCCACCGATGCTGGGCCCAGGATGGCAGCGCGATCCAGCGGCTTCGACAAGCCCCGCCGGGCGTCCACGAGGTCTTCCTCTACGGCTATCGCCAGCTCATAAAATTCACCGCCCTGGTTGTCCAGCCACTCCTCTCGCTCCGGCCAAAGGTCCACTGCGTGTTCGAGTTTGCTGACGGCGGTGTCCCAAGCGTCGAGAAGAGCGATGTAGGCCTCTTGCCGTTGACCGCGCAGCCATTGCTCGTGCTCGACTGCGGCTTGGTCCGTGGTCTGGCGACGGTTGCCGTGGATGCCGATGTAGGCGACGACGACGGTGCCGGCCACGCCGAGGGCTGCGGTGAGGATGACGGGCCACTGATCGCGCATGTCAGTCATCCTGCCGTAGCGGGGCATACGCGAAGATCGTCACTCACGCCTTCGTTGGTGCGCGGGTGCCAGCGCTCGACAACGCCCTTGTCGAGGTCGCGGGCCGCGGTCGGCGGCAGGGGGCCCTTTTGAGCAGCACCAAGCGGCTTCCGTGCCGCTGCTGTACAGCAGCCGAGACAGCAATCACCGCGACCGCAGGCAACCGTCAACGACAGACGACTGACCTTGAGACTGTGGAAGCGCTCATTGGTGACCATCGTCGACATCGGCCGACAGGCCAGCAGCGGTTCAGAGCGGTGACCGGGTTGGCGGCCGCAGGTCACGACCACCGGTGATCAGTTGCGGCTGATTAGAACGGGAGCTCTGGCCCGGCTGTGCCTCGCTTGATGGCCATGACTTGTTCGTGGAAGTCGCGTGAGGCGGCCTCGCGCGGGTAGCGGGCGCGGAGTTCCTTGTCGAGTTCGTCGGCTACCAGAAGTAGGGATGGGAGGGACTTCCGGTCGGCTTCCAGGGCTGCTGTGCCCATGCCGATGGCTTCTTCGATCTCGCCGGTGCGGGCGGCGGCGACTCCGAGTGTGAGGCGGGCTTCCGCGGCGCGCATAGGGGAGATCTCGGTTTCGTCGGGGCCGGTGCTGATGCGGATCACGGACCGGGCGTGGGTGGCGGCGCGCTCGTCGTCGCCGAGGAGACGGTAGGCGTCCATCTCGTAGAAGTCCCACTTGTCGGGGTCGATGATGAAGTGATGTTCGGGGTGGTCGGGTCGGGGGAGCCGGTCCAGGCGGGCGCGGCCGGCGTCGAGGGAATCGCGGACCAGGCGGGCGGCGGCACGGGCCTTGTGGGCGTACAGCTGCACGCCGACGGAGTGGGTCTGGTCGGAGGCGTGTCCGGCCTCGACGGCGTTGAGCATGTCTTGCCATCGGCTCTGGGTGAGGGCGAACCATGCCTCGATCTCCCACGCCCACGCCTTGATCTCGCCGTGGCCGGCCTCCTCGCCGATGCGGAGTGCGGCGGCCTTGCTGAGGTTGGCGGCCTCGCGCTGGCCCCGGTCGTACTGGACGCACGCGTTCAGCAGGAACAGCCAACCGGTGTCCACGAGTAGGTCCCGGTGCTGGCGGAGGGTCATCCGGCCTGCGAGCTGCTTGGTGACGAACTGCAGGCCGTTCCGGGTGCGCTCGTGGAGGTAGTCGGCGTTGGCGTAGGGGTAGGCGCGGGCGAGTTGGTCGATGCCTTCCTCGATCGACTCCAGGGCCGCGCTGTTGATGTTGGACATCTCGGTGCGTCGCAGCATCTCGGCGATGTCCCAGAGGCCTGCGCCTCCCTGTGTGATCAGGGTGCTCGGGTCCTCTAGCTGGGCGGTTCGGGCCGGTCGTTCCAGCTCCCACGGTCGTGGCGCTAGTCCTGCGAGTTGACCGGGGATGCGTAGGCCGTCCACCACTTCCAGGATTTTGTGGAACTGCGTGATCCGTGGGCGGACGCCCTTGCCGTCGGTGTCGGGTCGGGCCATCTTGCCGATGTGGTCGCGCTTGTAGCCGACGGCTTCGGCGATCTTGGCGTAGCTGATGTGGCCGTGGATCTTGGCGAGTCTGAAGACTTCGCCGAAGTCGTGGTTGGCGATCGCCGACCGCACGTCTGCGCGTTCCAGTACGTGAGGCGGGAGAGCTGCCGGTGTGGGTGCAGCCACGGTCATCTCACTTCCCCATCGTGATTGACCAACGTCTGTTCTTGCTCGATCTTCTCTTTCGATCTTCGTGCCCTGTCCGTCTCGCGAGTGTACTCAGGGGGGTCCCCAAGAGGGGGGTCCCCAAGTGGGGGGAGCGACAGGCGAGATGTGGGGTGCACTCTCTGGTCACCCTGCCGGGAGGGCCTCGGCAGACGTGACCAGAGTTGGTGGTCCGTGGCATGAACGCGAGGGAATCGCGGCGGCATGAACGGGTGATGGGTGAGTTAGACGCGTTCGCTCACTGGTTCGCGGCTCCGGATCCGTCCACGGGTGGGCACTTCCTGACGCTGACGCTCTATGCCGAGTTCGCGGACACGGCACACGTTGCGCGTGACATGACGGCCCAGTTCCTGCGGAGCGCGGGTGCGGCGGCCGTCGTCGACGATGCCCGGCTGGCCGTGTCTGAGCTGGTCGGGAACGTGGTGAACCACGTGGTGCCGGAACGCTCCCTGACTCGCCCCGGCGGTAGTCGGCGTATCGACGTGTCCTTCAAGATCTGGCCGAAGTGGCTGTTCATCGGGGTCACTGATGAGGACTCCACACCCCCGCTGTTGCCTCTGGGCGACACCTTCTCGCCAGAACTGATGGGGGAGCTGTCGGAAGCGGTGTTGCCGGACAGCGGCCGTGGGCTGCTGATTGTCCAGCGCCTGGCAGCGGCGGTCTGGTGGACACCGGAAGACCAGGGCGGCAAGACCGTGTGGTGCCGCTTCGATCTCAACGGCGAGCGGGAAGACGGCCTGCCCTAACGATCTTCGGGCTGTCGCCTCCGCGTTGCTCTCTCGGGAGCGGGTGGCAGTCCGGAGCCGGAGGTGATCCCTCCGGTGATCGGGGCGTGGCTTCTCGGGACTGTCCGCCGGGATCCCCACCCGGCCCCGAGGGGCCACGCTTCACAACCCCATACCGAGACCGGACCACCCCCGCGCCTGGCAGCAACCGGGGTGGTCCGGGAGGGGACACAGCGATCCCCGGTGCCAGATGGTACCGGGGTCGTTGTGCTGCGTATCTGCCCTGGGCCAAAGACAGTTGACGATCTGTTACCTGAACGGGAGTGGCAAGGTGACTGGCGCGGGTGCGGAGTGGCCGAACGACGGTCTGGACGTGGCGGGCACGGGCTTCGGCCTGTGGGTGTCCGGCGTCGACTACATGGCGGGGTGGTGCGAGGCACGTGACGCTGCCGACCGGTTGAACCGGGCCCTGCTCGGGGTGGGCTTCGAGCTGTCCGAGGTGCGGGCCGTCGCTGCGACCAATGAGGACGGCCGCGGGGTCGTACGGCTGGCGGGCTGGCCTGGCGCCGTGGTCCAGCTCGCTGAGCTCCTGGAGGGGCGCGCGTATGGCGACGGTGGTGCAGTGTGAGGGGCCTTGTCGCTGGTGAGCGGTGCAGGTGGGCACGTCGTCGGCCGGAGAGACTTTGGGCTGGAGCTGCCATGGGGCGAGTGAACAGGGGGCCCTACGCTGGCCCGGCGAATCGGGCAGGTACTGGTCCTGCCCGCGGTTGTGCCCGATGGGCCCCCTGTTCTTCGAGGCTCGCCCCATGGTGGCTGCCTAAAGTCTCGGAGGCCGGCGACCCCCAGCCCACCACGTCCCGGCCCCTGGCAGCCGGTCGACGCCTTGACTCCTTGGGCGCGCTGCGGGTGGGGGCGCCTGCCGTCCGGACGGGATCGGCGGGCACGCCGCACGCCCGGCCGGGGCGGCCGGGCGTCCCGGCGCGCCGTAGGCGCGCCCTTGAGGAAGTGAAGACTGTTTCGACCGATGTCGGCTGCCGGTCAGGCGCGGGCGCGTCGGGTCGGCTGCTTGTCGACGGTGATCCGGAAGGTGACTTCGGCGTGGTCGGCACCGATGCGGAGCTCTTCGAGGATCAAGGGCCGGTCGTCGGTGTCGTGGGTGACGCGGGACAGGTGCAGGACCGGTGTCGCGTCGGGGAGCTGGAGGGTGGTGCGTTCGTCGGGCAGCGGCATGTGTGCGCGCACCGTCTCTGTCCACGACAGTTTGTGTCCGGCCTGGGTGAGCACCCAGTAGATCGCTGCCGGGGGCTTGCAGGGCTCCTTGCTGAGCAGCGGGACAGCTTCGGCGACCGCGAAGGGGATCAATGTGCGGTGCATGGCACGGGTCCCGGTGCCGGGGTCGATGAGCAGCCGGTCACAGCCGAACAGGGCCTCCTCCTCGCCGAGTTGAAGGTGCCGACCGGTGTCCTTCGTGGTGTGGGTGCGGTACGTGCTCGGTTCCTCGATCTCCTGCCAGACGTCCCCGTTGGGCATGACGAACTTGCCGTCGGGGGTGCGACTGATGCGGCGCTCGACGGTCAGGACTGGTTGTCCGCTGGAGCGTACGAAGCTGCCCTTGCCGTGGCGGACGTCGATGAGTCCTTCTGCGCGCAGTGCCGCGATGGCGTTGCGGACGGTGGGGCGAGAGACGCCGTAGCGGGCCATGAGCTGGGCTTCGGATGGCAGCAGGGAGTCAGGCGCGAACTCGCCCGCGAGGATCGCTTCGCGGATCGCGGCGGCCACCTGCTGGTAGAGGGCTCCGGGGCGCTGAATCTCCGACATCTCGGCATCTCCGGGGTGAGGTCGTAGTCACGTCGCACGCGCGACATCACTCGTCAGCATAAGTAGTTGCACTCGTGCCGTACAGGACTTCATAGTCGTAACTCATAAGGACAAGTGACGTCCGCATAAGAATCGGGCGTCTCCAACTGGCCAGGGAGGCCGAAGAATGCAGTCCATTCCCGTGGACACCGGGCGGCTGGGCGTACTGCGGTGCGCCATCGCGCCCGAAGCGAAGATCACCAACTCCGAGACACAGGAGGTGAAGAGGGACCGGGACGGCAACCCGGTCTGGACCGTGGCCGTCACCGTGCGGCAGGACGGTCGGCGGATCTCCGTCATCGAGATCGCCGTGAGCGGTGCGCCGAAGGGCATCGAGGAAGGCCAGATCGTCAAGGTCACCGGCTTGACCGCGTTCGCCTGGTCGATGGGCGACCGGCACGGCATCAGCTTCCGCGCCGACGCCATCACCCCCGTGCACGGAACTCCCGTTCAGGGCAAGGGTGGTGGCGCGTGATGCGGCCGATCCTGCTCGCCTTCGCGCTCGCCGTGCTGGCCTGGCTGCTGGTCGTCGGCGACCTGGTGCGGCGGCACCGTCCGGTCTGGCACTGGTACCTGGTCGGTTACCCGGTCACCGCCTGCCGGGTCCTGGCGACCTGGCGCAAGGCCGCCGTCCTCAACGACCTCGCGGTGTCCCAGCGCCCTCCGCGCGGGCTGCTCGGGGACCTGGTCGTCAAGGGAGATCCACTGCGGCCGGCGGCCCCGCGGATCTCCTTCCCCCGCGCCACCCGCATGGGGCTGACCGTGGCGGTGCGGCTGCACGCGGGCCAGACCCCGGCCACGTACATGAAGGCGGCTGACGCGCTGGTGCACGCGTGGAAGGTCCACGCGGTCCGCGTCACCTCCCCGGAACGCGGCCTCGTCTTGCTGACCGCGATAGCCACAGATCCGTTGGAGCGGCCCGGCTTAGCCACGGCTCCGGCCGAACTCCTCTCCGTGCTGATCGGCGTCCTGGAGAGCGGCGGCGCCTGGGTCATGAACCTGCGCCTGGTCCCGCACTGGCTGATCGCCGGGGCCACCCGCTCCGGCAAGTCCACCTTGCTCGCGCGGCTGATCACCCAGCTCGTGACTCAGCCGGTCGCTCTGGTCGGCATCGACTGCAAGGGCGGCATGGAACTGGGCCTGTTCGACGGGCGATTGAGCGCGCTGGCCACCTGCCGCCGTGAAGCCGTGGCTGTGCTCTCCGCGCTCGTGGTCGACATGCAGGACCGCATGAGCGCGTGCCGGTCGGCTGGGGTCCGCTCGATCTGGGAACTGCCGGACAAGCTGCGCCCGGTGCCCGTGGTCGTGATCGTGGACGAGATCGCGGAACTCTATCTCTCGGACGGCACTCGGGAGAGCAAGGCGGAAGCCGAGCAGTGCTCCACGCTCCTGCTCCGCCTCGCGCAACTCGGGGCCGCACTCGGCATCCACCTGGTGGTCGCCGGCCAACGGGTCGGCTCCGACCTCGGCCCCGGCGTCACCGCCCTACGCGCACAGCTCGGCGGTCGGATCTGCCACCGCGTCAACGACCCCGGCACAGCCGAAATGGCCCTGGGTGACCTGAACAAGGACGCCGTCGCTGTCGCCCAGTCCATCACGGCCCAGGAACGCGGCGTGGCCGTGTGTACCGGCCCGGACGGCGGCTGGAGCCGCGCCCGCTCCCACCTCACCCCCACCGAAGAGGCCGTGGCGATCACGAGGAAGTACGCCGCAACGACCCCGGAACTGCCCGCCATAGACCGCACCCTCGCAGCGCTGGAAGGAGACGAGAAGTCATGAGCACAGGCGCCGCCGTGTCCCTCGTGGTGGTCTTCGGGATCATCACCTTCCTCCTCGTCCGCTCCCGCGACGTCCGCGCCTGGGAAGCGGCCTGCATCGCCGTGTTCGGCATGTACCTCGGCCAGACCCCGGTCAGCCTCACCATCAACGGCTTCGTCACCTGGGTCCTCACCGGCTTCCAGCACTTCTGATCAGGAAGGACATACGGCAATGCCTATGCCTCGCGTGAGGTGCCCGCACTGCAAGGGCGATGGAGCCCGCAGGACCTGGACCGGACGACTGCGGCGCTGCCGCATCTGCCGGGGCACCGGGACCATCCGCTGAACCTGCCGCTCCCAAGTGGCCCCGCACAGAAGGAGATCTCTCATGAACGAGAGCGCGCCATCAACCCTCGTCCCTGCCGCTTCGGCGGCCCACCCCGGAAGGTCACCACCATCACCCCGCAGTTCACCCCGGCTGACAGGCGCGCCGCCCTCGACCGCGCGGCGCGCCTGCGTCAGCTCCCTGAAGCAGACCGCGACGCCATCCGCCTCGCCCAAGACCCCCAATTCCCCCGCTGGCTGGAGCAGATCACCGCCACCGGCGGCTGCTCCCACCCCATCCACCTCACCGGCTTCACCACCACCCTGGTCGGCACCACCGGCGAGATCCTCCAGCACTACGACACCCGCACCGAGCCCGGCGAACGCCTCCTCGTCCGCTGCCGCAACCGCCGCGCCACCGTCTGCCCGGCCTGCTCCCGCCTCCACGCCGGAGACACCTTCCATCTCGTCCGCGCAGGCCTCCTCGGCGGCAAGAACATCCCCACCACGGTCCGCCACCGACCCCGCCTCTTCGTCACCCTCACCGCCCCGTCCTTCGGGGCCGTCCACGGGGCTGGAGAGCTGTGCCGCCCGCGCCGTGACGGCGGCGCCTGCGAACACGGGCGGCCCCTCGGCTGTTCCGCCGTCCACGCCCCGGATGCGCCCATCGTCGGCCAACCGCTATGCGCCGACTGCTACGACTACACAGCCCACGTGCTCTGGCACGCGCACGCCTCCAAGCTATGGGACCGGTTTGTCATTGACGTCCGGCGGCGCCTGGCCTCCTCCGTCGGCCTCGTACAGTCCCACTTCGCCCAGCACGCCCGACTGTCCTTCGCCCGCGTCGCCGAGTACCAGAAACGGGCGGCCGTCCACGTGCACGCCGTCATCCGCCTCGACGGCCCTAACGGACCCGATGACGAACCCCCAGCTTGGGGGACCCCTGAACTGCTCATCGACGCCGTACGCGCCTCCGTCCGGCGAGTCCTGGTCCGCACCCCCTACAGCCTGGCCGTGGGCGAGCTGGCATTGCGCTGGGGCGCCCAGGTCGACGCTCGGTCGCTTCGCACTGACACCGACGGACTCGACGATGACGCGGTCGCGGCGTACGTGGCCAAGTACGTCACCAAAGGCGCGAGCGAGACAGGCGCCGGCACCGACCATCCGCCCGCTGCCAGCGACGACATTGAATCGGCGCCCGTGAGCGAACATGTCCGCACCCTCATGCGCTCCTGCTGGCGCCTGGGCGGCCTACCCGAATATCGGCCTCTCCGCTTGAGGGCCTGGACCCACACGCTCGGCTACCGGGGCCACATCCTCACCAAATCCCGCGCCTACTCCACCACCTACGCAGCACTTCGTGCCGAACGCGCCGACCACGTGGGCCACGCCAACCTGCCCGAGGCGATCACGGAGCGGCACTGGCGCTACATCGGCTCCGGCCACACTCCTGGTGCTGCCCTCATCGCGGCTGGGATCGCGGCCGACCTTGCAGAGTCCCGACGGCTGGCCCTAGCCGCGATGCAAGAGGGGGAGTGGTGCTGACAGCTGCTCTGCCTGACCGTGACTCTCAGCAGCCTCAGCGTTCGCCGCTTCCCCGGAGTGCTGACGGCAGGATGACACCTCTGATCGAAAGTGAAATCGTGATCATCGATGACGACGGAACGGAAGAGCCGTTCGACCCCGCGTCGTGGTTCGTGTGAGGCGAGACGCTGCCTGCCCGGACGCCTTGGGGAGGCGGCTGTGCTCCTGTGCCGACCAGGATGGGTCAGAACGTCTCGGCGAAGTCGTCCTGCTTCAGTATCAGCCGGTCTCGCACATCCTTGGGGATCATGAGCTTCATGTGGATGTGAGGAGCGCGCACCCCCTTCACGTTGGTCCGCGTGATCACGCACTTGACGCCGACCCTGAGCAGGTCGACGGCCATGGCCTCCATGCCGCCTTCCTGCCACCGGGACCGGAACGACTTGCCGTTGTGCACGGCTACCCACCGGTCCTTTGTCGACTCCGGGTCGATGGCTTCCAACTGCTTGATGAGGTCGTCCAGCGTCTTCTCAGCCTGCTCCTTGGTGAACCGCGTCTTCGTGAAGCGGCCTTCGGGCTCCAGCCCCGTCATGTAGTAGCTGATGGACTGTTCGAGGCGCTGTAGCTCCTTGCGGGCCTCGGCACCCTGCCGGTACTCGCGTGTCATGACCGGTTCGTCACCCAGAACCCTCAGGACGTCGTCCACGAGCTTGCTGTAGATCTCATCGGGGTTAGGGGCGCCGTGACCTCCGGCCTTGCACTTGCCGCACCTCAGGTACGAATACGATCGTTCGTTGACTCGGTTCTGCTGCACGATCATGTTCGAGCCGCAGTCGTGGCAAATCAGCACGCCGAGGAACTTCGTCGCGCCACCGGGGTGCCGTGTTGGCTGGTTCTTCCCTCGGCTGTCCAAGACCTCCTGAAGGCTCTTGAACTCTTCCTCAGTGAAGATCGGGTCGGCCACGCGGATGGGCTGGGCGTCGCTGCCAAGGACGATCTTCGAGCGGCGTTTGCCCCCGTTCTTGTCCTCTTCTACGCGGTACCCCATGAGCGCGGGGTTCCTAAGACGGCGAAGCAGCGTCGATGCTGTCAGCCCCGGTCCACAGAGGCCGGCGCGTACGAGGACCCTCGCCATGCGCCGGGCGGACGCGGGTTCGGCCCGCAAGACGGCGTTGCGGCACCAGTGCAGTGCTTTGTGCGCGTCCTCGTTGATGGCGAGTACGACCCTGCCGTCCTCGTTCTCCGATGTCTCGTATCCGTACGCGGGCTTGCCCACAAGCCAGTCACCCTGGGTCTTCGTGTAACCCCAGAGGCTCGCTACGCGTGTGCTCGTGTTGGCCGCCTCGATCTCGGCAATGCCGCCGATGATCGTGACCATGATCTTCCCGGGCGTGGTGGTCAGGTCGATCGAGTCGTTCTTGGAGACGAGGTTCTTCCCGTACTTCAGACACCAGTCGATCATGGTGCTGAGGTCGGTGAGTCGCCGCACGAAGCGGTCCAGCTTCCAGAAGAGGATTTCGTCGAACTCCGGTGCCCGGTTGTTGAGCCAGTCCCCGAGCTGCTTGCGTTTCCACGGCGGAACCTTGGTGGCCGACACGTTCAGATCGCTGGCCACGCCGACGACTCGACAGCCGCGGTCCAGGGCCATGTTGCGCAGGTCGAGTTCCTGGCGAACCGGTGACGTCGTGTCGTCGGTGAGGACAGACAGCCGCACGGACAACAGGGCTCGCGGGGCGTCGTCAGGTAAGAGTGTCTCCGCCCCCTTCAGTTTCTCCAAGAGCGCTAAGTCAGCCTTGGTCCACTCGGCCTCAACTGCGTATTGAGCGCGGTCAGTTGCTGCTTGCGTCCTCGATCGCTTCCCCATGACCGGCACGGTAGCGGTTATAGGCCCGTTGGTGAATGCCCGCAGATGGATACGGCCATCCAAATCGGCCCGACCGGCAAGAAGTTGCTCCCGCTGACGGTCAAGAACGCGGCGCCGGCGCCGGCTGCGAGCGGGCACGCGCACTGAGGTGAGCCAGGCGCACGGCCGGCGCTGCCCGCTCTGCTGGGCAGCGTGCTCGTGCTGCTCGTCACCGCCGGGTTGAGGAGCCTGCTGTGGGTGTTGATCGGCGTGGTGGGCGTGGCCGCCCGTCGCCAGTCGGCCGGGGGGCTGTTCGGTGGCGTTCCCGGTCGGTGACGCGGAACCCGGACCCGCAGCGCTCCCCGGGGTCACCCGGCAGACCACCGGAGTGGGCAGCACCACCGACTCACCATCGATGCCTGCCGGCACCGTGTCCGCGTCGGCCCCCGGTCACCGGTTGCCGGGCGGGTAAGGCAGGGCGGAGGTCCACCGGGCACCGGTCCGACGGCGGAAGGCGTTCCGCGTGAGCCGTGCCCCGCGGAACCAGCAGGTGCGTCACGCCTGCGCGGCCGGCCCGCCGCTCCAGCATCTCCGAGAACGCCCGCTGGTAGTCGTCCCACCGGGCGCGTTCGCGGATGTCGGCCGGCGAGAACTTCCAGTTCCGCTCGGGAACGTCTATCCGCTTCAGGAAGCGGACGCGCTGCTCCTCCCACGACAGGTTCAGGAACAGCTTGACGATCCTGAAGCCGTTGTCGGCCAGGTAGCGCTCCCAGTCGTTGATCTCCCGGTAGCGTCTCTCCCACACATCCAGGTCGTGTGCCGCGTCGGGCAGCCTCTGGCGCCGCAGGTTCTCCGGATGCACCCGCACCACCAGCACTTCCTCGTACTGGGAGCGGTTGAAGATGCCGATCTCCCCGCGCCGGGGCAGATGACGGGCGTAGCGCCACAGGTAGTCATGGTCGAGCTCCTCCTGCGAGGGCACCTTGAAGCCGACCACGCGTACCCCCTGCGGGTTGACGCCGCTCATGACGTGCCGGATGGTTCCGTCCTTGCCGCCGGCGTCCAGCGCCTGCAGGCACACGAGCACCCCGTAGGTGTCCTGGGCGGCCGGCCGCCGTTGGCAGTCGGCAAGGAGTTCGATGCCGCTGCGGAGCAACTCGACGCCGTCCTTCTTCTTGCGGATGCCCGCCTTGAAGCCGGGGTCGAAGTCCTTCTGCAGACGCACCCTGGTTCCCGGCTCGCCCCTCAGCGGGTTGATGAACTCCGCTATGGACTGGGCTCTGTCATCGGCCATCGACCGTTCGCCCTTTCCTTGCGCAGACCGCCCCTCCCCGTGCTCACGTCACGTAGACAGGGTCGACCTGATCAGTGGGGTGGGCCTCACCCTTCGTGGGTGGTTTGCGGTCGAGGAACAGCCCGGCTCATGGCGACCCCGCGGCTCGACGCGCCGCACCACTTGAGGGTGCTTACGCTTGATTGGCACCGTCGGGGGCCCCGTCATCAGCGGGTGGCGGTCGTTCCTACAGCACCAGAAGGCGGTCCCATCATGGCTACTGCATTCGAGACTCCTGTAATCGACACGATCGCCGCCATGACGATCGATTCCGTCGAGCGCTGTCACATGGACGAGCGGACGCTCATCCTGGCTCGTATCGCCGCACTCGTGGCGATGGACGCACCGGCGATTTCCTATCTGGCCCACATCAACCCCGCGATCAAGGCCGACTTCACGGCCGAGCAGTTGCAGGACCTCCTCATCGCCATCGCCCCCGTCGTGGGGACAGCGCGCGTCATGTCGGCCGCGAGTCACATCGCCCAGGCCTTCGGTGTCGCGCTCGCGCTGGCCGACAGCGAAGCCGAAGCCATAGCGCAGGCCGAAGCCGAGAGCCGAGGCGCCGGCTGAGGTGCGCAAGCCCGACTGAGCCGGCAGTGGGCCCCTTCCTTCGGGAGGAGCCCACTGCTGTCGTCAGCTGCCGACGAGTGTCCTCGTACCCCCTCCGGTGCCCAGGCGCAGCTTGGCCTGGGCGAAGTCCCTGTTCGCGATGACGCGTTCGCGCTGGGCCTCGGGGAGATGGCCGCCGTCCAGCAGCTTCTCGCACGTCTCCAGCGATTCGCGGTACTCGCCCACCCAATACGACGCCACCGCCAGCTCGTCCAATGCGCGCCAGGTGTACCAGGAGTGTTCCAGGAACAGGATGTCGGCGGGCTGCGGGATCTCCACCGCGCGGCGCGCGAACATGTACGCGAGCGGCCAGCGCTCCCCGTTCGTACGGCACAGGCGCGCGAGTTCGCCGAGTGGTTCGGCCCGGACGGGGCGGTACTCGTGCGTGTCGAGGTAGCGGGCGATGACCTCGGGCATCCGGCGCTTGAGATCCACCGCGAGGCGGGCCGCGTAGAGCCGAGCGCAGTACGCCTCCTCGACCCAGCCGCCCATGGCGGCGCGCCGGTCGTATGCCGCGAGCGCCTTCGCGCTTTCGCCGGCGTCGCGCCAGCTCTGGGCGAGGTAGAAGGCGTAACGGGCGTTGTCCGGCTCCTTGGCGAGGCCGTCCTTGAGGATCGCGGCGTCGCGGAGGTACTTCTGCCGCTGGCTGCCCTGGAGGCGTCCGCCGCCGCCGACGATCATCATGCGCGCGCCTTCGAAGGTGGCGCGGTCGTACTTGGTGTCGCACTCCAGGTACTCGTGCAGCACACCGACCCACCGCCAGGGGAGGCGGGTGGACACCATCGCGGCGCGCCAGTGGACGATGGAGCCGTGGCGGACCTCGAAGTCGTAGCAGTCGTGGGTCAGTTCCGGCCTGGTGAAGCCGGGGTCCGTCTCGATCAAGTCGTCGGCGTCGATGAAGAAGAGGTAGTCCGCGCGGTCCCGTGCCAGGTCGATCGCCTCGGTGCGGCTCTGGTCGAAGCCTTTCCAGGGGCTCTCGTGCAGTGACCCGGGAAGGTCGGCGAGGGTTTCGCGGATCACGTCCTGGGTGCCGTCGGTCGAGCCCGTGTCGAGGATCACCCAGGTGTCGACAAGGGGGCGCACGGATTCGAGGCAGCGCCGGATCACGTGTGCCTCGTTCTTGACGATCATATTGAGGCAGACCGTTTGCATGACTTCTTCTTTTCTGTGATGAAAAGGATTGGTCGGTGACTTTAGTAAATCGGGAAAGCCCATGCAAGGACCGGCACTGTCTGCTTGCCGTCCATACAGGTGGCGGCGCGTCCTTCCTGTCGGTCCGGCTCTCCATGCCCGTGTATAAGGGAGCAGTTCCTGCTGTCGGGCATGGGAGGTTCTCATGGTAATCACCGCGCCGCTTCCCTCTCCACGCGATGAATTCCTGGGCGCTGAGCCGATCGAATCCGGAAGCCGGCGGATGGGGCTGTGGCTATGGCCGTTCGCCCTCACCCTTGGCCTGACCTGCTACGGGGTGACCGGCTCACTCCTGGGGCGCGACGAGCTGGTCACCTGGGACATGGTGAACCGCAGCACCGACCAGATCCTCGCCACGCTCCAGAACGTCGATGCCGTACACGGTACGTATTATCTGCTGATGCACCTGTGGGTGGGGCTCTTCGGGGATTCCGTCATTTCCCTGCGGATTCCCACCGTGTTTTCCATGGCAGCGGCCGCGGCCATGGTGAGTCTCATCGGCCACCGGCTCTTCGGGTACCGTGCCGGAATTCTGTCCGGAATTCTCTTCGCGTTCATCCCGGCGGTGAGCCGCTTCGGCCAGGAGGCCCGTAGTTACGCGCTGGTCGTTTTCGTGATCGCGCTGGCGACGCTCCTGCTGCTCCGGGTGCTGGACAATCCGCGCAGTCCCTGGCGCTGGGGCGCCTATGCGCTCGCCCTGGCCTGCGCCGGACTGCTCCACTTGATTTCCTTGTCTGTCGTACTCGCCCATGGCGTGGCGGTCGCGGCCCAGGCGCGGCGGGACCGTTCCCTGTGGTGGAAGTCGGCCGTCGCCCTCCTGGCCGTCGCCGCCTGTGTCACCCCGGTCGTGCTGCTCGGCCGGTCCCAGGTCCAACGGCAGCTGTACTGGATCGCCGAGCCGGATGCCTGGACGCTCCCGCCCGTGATGGGTGACGTCTTCGGCGGTGCTCTGGGTGCCGGAGCGCTGATCGCCCTCGCGCTGCTGGCCCGTTCGCCGCGCAAGGTCCCGCTGCTGCTGTGCGGCACCTGGGCGATCGGGCCGTTCGTCCTCGTCTGGCTCGCCTCCCACGGCGCGATCTCCTACTTCCGCCACGTCTACTTCCTCTTCACCCTCCCGGCCTGGGCCCTCCTCGCCGGCGCGGGCGTCTCTGGTGCGTGCCGCTCCCGGAAGGCCCTCGCGGTCCTCCTCGCGGCGCTGGTCTACGTCACGCTGCCCGACCAGCGACAGATGCGGCAGCCGTTCGAGCACGACGCGCCCGTGCCGGTGGACTACGCGGCCGCGGCCGACGTGATCCGGCAGCACTACCGGCCGGGAGACGCCGTCGTGTACGACCGCACGGACGTCTGGAGGCTCGACGACGGAGTGCAGTACTACCTGCCCCGTGGCCTGAAGCTGCGTGACGTCTTCCTGGCGAAGTCGGCCGTCGCGGTCGACGACCTGGTCTCGGTCGAGTGCTCCGACCCGGCCCGATGCCTCAAGGGCGAGCCCCGCATCTGGATGCTGAGCCAGGGCGACGACTTCCCGTTCGCCTCCGTCAACCCGATGCAGGCGAACGTCTTGCAGAGCAAGTACACACTGTCCTCGAGCCAGTCGGTGACGGGGATGACGGTGAGTCTGCTCGTACGCAAGGAGAAGAAGTAGCCCGCTCGCTTCGAGACGCCGCGAGGGGCGTCCGACGGTCTGTTACGGCGCGTCGGACGCCCCTCATGCGATGTGCCGGCCGGTTGACCTCACGCGGTGTGAGCCGAGTGTGGCACGTCCGTTACGGCGTCCCGTCGTTGAGGGCTCCGTTGCTGGGCTGATGGACCACGAAGGTCCAGGGGCCGTTGCAGGTGACGGTGGCCGGGCTCTCGTCGTTGTTCTCGGTGCAGGGGGTCTCGTAGACCCCACCCGTGGTGGTGATGATGTCGATTTTGATGGGGTTCTTGTCGCTTTGATCTGAGCCGATCCCGCTGATGGAGACTCCACACGCGAATCCGGTTGCCGCGGTCTTGGGGTAACCCGTCAGGCCGCTGAGGTCGGTCCAGCGGATGGAGTGGTCCATAGTGGCGCCACGGAGGTCCCGGATGCCGATGAAGGTGTGACTGAAGGCGTCAGGGGCACCGGGAGTCACAGCAGAGCGGAGTTCGAAGGCGCCCGTGTTCTGCAGGGCGTCGATCTCAGCGCACGGACCAGGGGCGCCGGTGTTGCCCGTGTTCCCGGTGTTCCCGGTGTTCCCTGTGTTCCCTGTGTTTCCGGTGTTTCCGGTGTGGCCGGTCGCGCCTGTGTTTCCGGTGTTTCCGGTGTGGCCGGTCGCGCCTGTGTTGCCCGTGTTCCCGGTGTGGCCGGTCGCGCCGGTCGCGCCGGTTTTTCCGGTCGCACCGGTCGCGCCCTTGCACTTGTCCTTGTCGCCGCCGCCCGACGCGCGGGAGTCCAGGAGGGACTTCTTGTGCGGCTTCTCCTCCTTGCAGTCGTCCTTGCCGCCACCGCCGTAACGGCTCGCCGCGGACGCGTGGTGGTCGCTCATGCTACGCGCCGCCGCGGCCGCCGGGCTCATCACGCCGGCCGCCACGACCAGCGTGAGCGAGGCCAGCATTCCGGCCTTCTTGAACCTGTCTCGCGCCAGCGGACCGAGTAGCGAAGACGTCCTGTGCTCAGGACTCATCAACGTGCTCCTTAGCCTCATCCGGTTCGGGTGAAGTCCCGAAACCCAGTGCGAGACTGTCCGCTGGGCGGTCGCTCGGCACGCGTACCGGGCCGAATAGGTCTGTTTATCCTTAGATTGGACCAAACCGTGCGTTCCGATGGGTCAATCTGTGTCGGGGGACGACCAGTTGGGATGGGGCGCCGCCGTTCGGGGCACCGCTCGGCCACCCGTGTGCGTCGGCGGCACGACCTGGAGGCCGTGGTCGGTGGGAGCCGGGTGCATCCGAGTCGACGACTGCGGCGTCTCTCCCTGTATGGGTAGCTTCCCCGCCGACAGGGAACTCCGGCATGGCTCTTGAGAAGTCGTCACCCCGGCCGCGGCACCGGCCCGAGGGCTGTCTCGTCGTCGCGATCCGCGTTCCCGTACGGATCGTCGCGCTCGTGCTGGTGGTGCCGCTGCGGTTGGTGTGGGACGCGCTGGTCGTGGCCGGGCGGCTGCTGACGGACACCGTGCTGCGGCCCGTCGGGCGCGCGCTCGCCCGGCTCGGGCGCGTTCTCGTCGTCGTACCGGTCGGCTGGTTGTACAGGTACCTGCTCACGCCCGTCGGCCACGGCGTCGCGTGGCTGCTGAAGCGCCTCGTCGTCCTTCCCGCCCGGTGGCTGTACGAACGGATCCTCGCGCCCGTCGGCCGGGCGCTGGCGTGGCTCGTAGGTGTCGTCGGCGTCCTCCTCGGAACTGTCCTGTGCTGGACGGCCCGTGTCCTGGTCGTCCTGCCCGCGCTCACCCTGTGGCGCTGGGTGCTCGCGCCCGTCGCCCGGGTCCTGGCCGTCGTCGCGGAGGAGGCCGGGGAGGCGCTCGGGCACGCCTGGCGCGTCGCCGGGCACGTCTCGCGCGCCGTCGGGCGGTTCTTGGGGACCCTCTTCCGGTGGACCTTCGTGGAGCCGGGGCGCTGGGTGCACAGGACGGTTCTCACTCCGGTCGGACACGTCGTGCGGGACGCCGTCCTGCGCCCCGTCGCCGAGGTCGCGCGTGCCGTGGGGCGCGCCACCGGGCAGACGCTGGACTCCGCGCGCGAGACGGTACGGCAGGCTCGCGCCGACGTCCGGCGGATGCTGCTCGGCGAGCCGGTGCGGCCCGGGACGGCGGACCGTCGGGAACTCCCGGGCGCCGGGACACGTACTCTTGGTAGCAGGACAACCGCACTCACGAAGGACTAGGACACTGGGCAAGCGACAGCCCGTAGGCCCGCCGCCCGCACCCGCGGTGCAGCGCATCCGACTGCGCTACACCAAGCGCGGCCGCCTCCGGTTCACCAGCCACCGTGACTTCCAGCGCGCTTTCGAGCGTGCGCTGCGTCGTGCCGAGGTGCCGATGGCGTACTCGGCGGGGTTCACGCCGCACCCGAAGGTGTCGTACGCCAATGCCGCACCCACCGGCACGGGCAGTGAGGCGGAGTACCTGGAGATCGCGCTCGCAGCGGCCCGTGACCCGGAGACCCTGCGCGTCCTCCTCGACGAGTCGCTGCCCGCCGGGCTGGACATCGTCGACGCGGTCGAGGCGCGGACGTCGGGGCTCGCCGACCGGCTGACGGCTTCCGTGTGGGAGCTGCGGCTGGACGGTGTCGACCCGGCCGACGCCGAGCGCGCGGTGGAGGCCTTCATCAAGGCCGGCACCGTCGAGGTGCAGCGCCAGACCAAGAACGGCGTCCGCACCTTCGACGCCCGCGCGGCCGTCGCGAGCCTCGAGACCGTGGCGGGCCCGGAAACGCACAGTTCGCAGGCTGATAGGCCGACCGACCAGGCCTGTGCGATACTGCGGCTGGTTGTTCGGCACGTGACGCCTGCCGTACGACCCGACGACGTCCTGTCCGGTCTCCGCGCCGTGGCCGACCTGGCGCCGCCGGTCCCCGCAGCGGTGACCAGGCTGGCGCAGGGGCTGTTCGATGAAGAGACCGGCGCGGTGACCGACCCGCTCGCGCCCGACCGCGAGGCAGCAGCGACCGTGCCGCATCCGGCCGCCGCCACTGCCGCCGCGACGGCGCCGGTGCCGGAAGGTTCCGCATAAGGACGGACGTCGTAGCGCCGCCCTCGTACTCGGGAGCCACCTGGGTCGGGCAGCGCACCGACCACAAGACTTTCGCCAGGCCGTACGCAACATGGCGTACGGAACCGGCGAGACAGGACACAGAGAGCTCCCGTGCGGCGCCCGCGCCCCGGACGGCGGCCATCGCGCATCGCGCGGGCCGCGGACGTCAACGGTGGTCGATCGACGAGATCGACACCGGACCAGGTGCGGCGCCCGGGAGCCTGACGGGAGCAACGCCCGCATGCACGAGCCGACCGAATCGAAGGAATCCCAGACGGGTTCCGAACTGAACACCCCGAGCGACACCCTGCCGCCGCGCAGGCGTCGCCGTGCCGCGTCCCGCCCGGCGGGTCCGCCCGCCGCCGCGCAGGTCGCCGAGACTGACGTGGTCGAGGAGACCGCGGTGGCCGCTGAGGCCGAAGTTGTCGCTGAGGCCGAAGTTGTCGCTGAGGCGCCTGCTGTTGAGGAGGCCGCGCCTGCCGGTCGTACGCGTCGTCGTGCGACGCGGCGTGCGTCGGCGCCCGCCGGTGCGCCGAAGGCGGCCGAGGTCGCTGAGACCGTCGAGGTTGCCGCCACCACGCAGGTCGCGGAAGCCGCCCCGGTCGCCGAGGCCGCTCCCGCCGAGGAGCAGCCCGCGTCCGCCGAGACCACCGAAGACACGGCGCCGCGCCGTGGCCGCCGTCGTGCCGCGTCCCGCCCCGCGGGTCCGCCCGCCGCGCCGGCCGTCGAGGCCGACGTGGTCGAGGAGACCGCGGTGGCGGCTGAGGCCGAGGTTGTCGCTGAGGCGCCTGCTGTTGAGGAGGCCGCGCCTGCCGGTCGTACGCGTCGTCGTGCGACGCGGCGTGCGTCGGCGCCCGCCGGTGCGCCGAAGGCGGCCGAGGTCGCTGAGACCGTCGAGGTTGCCGCCACCACGCAGGTCGCGGAAGCCGCCTCGGCCGTCGAGGCCGCTCCCGCCGAGGAGCAGGCCGCCGAGGACGCCGCTCCGCGTCGCGCCCGCCGTCGGGCCACGCGTCGCGTGTCCGCGCCCGCCGGTGCTCCCGCGGCCGAGGAGGCCGCCGCGTCGACGAAGCCCGCCCAGACCGAGACGGCGTCGAAGGCCCCCGCCGCCGAAGCCGCTCCCGCCGAGGAGCAGGCCGCCGAGGCCGCCGCCCCGCGTCGTGGCCGCCGTCGGGCCGCGTCCGGGTTCTCCGCTCCCGCACCGAAGGCGGCCGAGGCCGCCACGTCCGCCGCCGAGGCCGAGGAGTCGCGTCGCCCGGCGCGACCCGCCGTGGCCGTGTTCCAGGCGCCCGTGTTCACCGAGCCGAAGTTCCAGACCCCGCAGCGCGCCGCCGCCGAAGCGGCTGCCGAGGCCGCCGAGGCCGCGGAGGCCGCTCAGACCGCGGAGCCCGTGGAGGAGCTGGCGGAGACCGCTCCCCGGCGTCGCCGCCGTCGCCGCGGTGCCGAGGCCGAGGAGCCCCGGGTCGCCGAGGCCCCCGCCGCCGAGGAAGAGGCGGAGGAGGCCGAGGAGCCGGAGCAGGCCGCCGAGGAGACCGAGGGCGACGAGTCCGAGGACACCGGTTCGCGTCGCCGTCGCCGTCGCGGAGGCCGTCGCCGTCGCCGCGGTGACACCGCGGAGGGCGACGCCGACGCCGAGTCCGACGAGCTCGCCGCCGAGCAGGCCGCGCAGGACGCCGAGGACACCGCCGAGCAGGAGGAAGAGGACGCCGACGAGGCCCGCGAGGAGTCCGGCGGTGCCGGCAGCCGTCGCCGCCGTCGTCGCCGTCGCCGCGCCGGTGACGCCGCCACGGACGCCGAGCCCGGCGAGGGCGACCCCGAGCGCACGGTCGTCAAGGTCCGCGAGCCCCGCAAGGCCAGCGAGCCCGCCGACGAGGTGCAGTCCATCAAGGGCTCGACCCGTCTGGAGGCCAAGAAGCAGCGCCGCCGCGAGGGCCGTGAGCAGGGCCGCCGCCGGGTGCCGATCATCACCGAGGCGGAGTTCCTGGCCCGGCGCGAGGCCGTCGAGCGCGTGATGGTCGTCCGCCAGCACGGCGACCGTACGCAGATCGGCGTCCTGGAGGACGGCGTGCTCGTCGAGCACTACGTCAACAAGGAGCAGTCGACCTCGTACGTCGGCAACGTCTACCTGGGCAAGGTCCAGAACGTGCTGCCGTCGATGGAGGCCGCCTTCATCGACATCGGCAAGGGCCGAAACGCCGTCCTGTACGCCGGCGAGGTCAACTTCGAGGCGCTGGGCATGGCCAACGGCCCGCGCCGCATCGAGGCCGCCCTGAAGTCCGGTCAGCCGGTGCTCACTCAGGTGACGAAGGACCCGATCGGGCACAAGGGCGCTCGTCTGACCAGCCAGGTCTCGCTCCCGGGCCGCTACCTCGTGTACGTCCCCGAGGGCTCGATGACCGGCATCAGCCGCAAGCTGCCCGACACCGAGCGGGCCCGGCTGAAGACGATCCTCAAGAAGATCGTCCCCGAGAACGCGGGCGTCATCGTGCGCACCGCCGCCGAGGGCGCGAGCGAGGAGGAGCTGCGCCGCGACGTCGAGCGTCTGCAGACGCAGTGGGAGGAGATCCAGAAGAAGGCGAAGGGTGGCAGCGCAAGCGCCCCGTCGCTGCTGTACGGCGAGCCGGACATGACCGTCCGCGTCGTGCGCGACATCTTCAACGAGGACTTCTCCAAGGTCATCGTCAGCGGTGACGAGGCGTGGGACACGATCCACGGGTACGTCTCGCACGTCGCGCCGGACCTGTCCGACCGTCTGCAGAAGTGGACCTCCGAGGTCGACGTCTTCGCCACGTACCGGATCGACGAGCAGCTCGCCAAGGCGCTGGACCGCAAGGTCTGGCTGCCCAGCGGCGGTTCGCTGGTGATCGACCGGACCGAGGCGATGGTCGTCATCGACGTCAACACCGGCAAGTTCACCGGCCAGGGCGGCAACCTGGAGGAGACGGTCACCAGGAACAACCTGGAGGCGGCCGAGGAGATCGTGCGTCAGCTGCGGCTGCGCGACCTCGGCGGCATCATCGTCATCGACTTCATCGACATGGTGCTGGAGTCGAACCGCGACCTGGTGCTGCGCCGTCTGCTGGAGTGCCTGGGCCGCGACCGTACGAAGCACCAGGTGGCCGAGGTGACCTCGCTGGGCCTGGTCCAGATGACCCGCAAGCGGGTCGGCCAGGGCCTGCTGGAGTCGTTCTCCGAGAACTGCGTCCACTGCAACGGCCGTGGCGTCATCGTGCACATGGAGCAGCCGAGTGCTGCCGGAGGCGGCGGCAAGCGCAAGAAGCGCGCCCGCGCCGGCGACGGCCATGTGCACGAGGCCGCCGAGACCGTGGTCGCCGAGGTGACCGAGACCGCCGAGCAGGAGGCGGAGAGCGAGGCGGAGGTCGCGGCCGAGGTCGCCGCTCCCGCCGCGCTGGCCTCGCCGGACTTCGCGCCGGACGAGGAGCTGTACAGCAGCGTCGCCGAGGCGGAGGCGGCGGCCGGCCGGGGTCGTTCGCGGCGCCGGGCGAGCCGGCGTGCCTCGGCTCCGGCGGGTGCGCCCAAGGGCGAGACCCCGGTGCGGGAGCGCCGTAAGGAGAAGGCTTCGGAGGCGAAGGCTTCCGCGGCCGAGGCTCCGAAGGCGGAGGCCGCCCCGGTCGCCGAGGCCGTCGAGGAGGTCCGGGTCGAGGCCCAGGCCGAGCCGGTGGCCGTGGCCGAAGCGGCGCCGGTCGCCGAGGAGGCCGCGCCCAAGGCCCGTTCGCGCCGTCGGGTGACCCGGAAGGTGTCCGCGCCGGCCGGTTCCCCCGCGGGTGCCGAGGCGGCCGTGATGACGGTCGCCGCGGAGGCCCCGGCGGAGCAGCCCGAGGCCCCGGCTCCGGCCGAGGTTCCGGTCGAGGAGGCCGCCCCCGAGGCCGCCGCCCCGGCCCGCCCGCGTCGCCGTGCCGTCCGCAAGGCCACCGCGCCGACCGCGTCCGAGGAGACGGCCGTCGTGGTCGTCGCGCCGGCCGCGACGGAGGAGGCCGAGGCTCCGGCCGCGGAGGCCGAGGAGGCCGCTCCGGTCAAGAAGGCCGCTGCCCGCAAGACGGCCAAGAAGGCCACGGCGAAGAAGGCCGCCGCGAAGACGACGACGGCCAAGAAGACCGCCGCCAAGAAGACCGCGGCGAAGAAGACGACGGCCAAGAAGACGGCCGCGAAGAAGACGACGGCCAAGAAGGCGGCAGCGACCGCCAAGACGGCCGCCGCGTCGACGGCGAAGAAGACCACGGTCTCGGCCGCCGCCGACGAGAGCTGACCGCCAGGTGCGGCCGGTCCACGTGACCGGCCGCACACGGGTACCGTCCCGGTTTGACCCCTTCGGCCGCGGGCCCGTACCCTGGGCCGTCGGCGTGTCCACTGAACATGCCACATTCCCGTAAACCTCATCCTCCCGGGCACACGGTTGGCCGGGAGAGGTCGTCCGCGTTGATCGCTGGGCGGCTGGCCTGCGGGGGTGCCGTTCTTGAGCGAAAGAGAGATCCGCGTGTACGCCATCGTGCGCAGCGGTGGTCGCCAGCACAAGGTTGCTGTCGGCGACATCGTTGAGGTTGACAAGATTTCCACTGCCAATGTTGGCGACACGGTCGAGCTCTCGACCCTGCTCGTTGTCGACGGCGACGCTGTGACCAGCGACCCGTGGGTGCTGGCCGGCATCAAGGTCCAGGCTGAGGTCGTGGACCACCACAAGGGCCAGAAGATCGACATTCTGCGCTACAAGAACAAGACCGGCTACCGCCGTCGTCAGGGCCACCGCCAGCAGTACACGGCGCTCAAGGTCACTGAGATCCCCGCGGCTGCGAAGTAAGGGACTGAGGAGAAATGGCACACAAGAAGGGCGCATCGTCCACTCGGAACGGTCGCGACTCGAATGCCCAGCGGCTCGGCGTGAAGCGCTTCGGCGGTCAGCTCGTCAACGCTGGTGAGATCCTGGTCCGCCAGCGCGGCACCCACTTCCACCCGGGCGCCGGCGTCGGCCGTGGCGGCGACGACACGCTGTTCGCGCTGCAGTCCGGTTCGGTGGAGTTCGGTACCCACCGTGGCCGCAAGGTCGTGAACATCGTCCCGGCCGCCTGAATCTCCTGATTCACGGCTGAGCCGAACGTTTCGTTCCGCGAGGCGGACCTACTTCCCGTTCGGGAAGGCGGTCCGCCTTTCGCGTGTTACTAACAAGAGATACCCGTATGCCCCCGGTCGTCGACCGGGGGGACCCCCAGGAGGCACCCACCATGACCACCTTCGTGGACCGCGTCGATCTCAATGTCGCCGCGGGTAACGGGGGCCACGGCTGTGCCTCCGTGCACCGTGAGAAGTTCAAGCCGCTCGGCGGACCGGACGGCGGCAACGGCGGCCGGGGCGGCGACGTGATTCTCACCGTCGACCAGTCGGTCACCACGCTCCTCGACTACCACCACTCCCCGCACCGCAAGGCCACCAACGGCAAGCCCGGCGAGGGCGGGAACCGCTCCGGCAAGGACGGACAGGACCTGGTCCTGGCGGTGCCGGACGGGACCGTGGTCCTGGACAAGGCCGGCAACGTGCTGGCCGACCTGGTCGGCGAGGGCACGTCGTACGTCGCCGCGCAGGGCGGCCGCGGCGGCCTCGGCAACGCGGCGCTGGCGTCGGCCCGCCGCAAGGCGCCGGGCTTCGCGCTGCTCGGTGAGCCTGGCGACCTGCAGGACATCGTCCTGGAGCTGAAGACGGTCGCCGACGTGGCGCTGGTCGGCTACCCGAGCGCGGGCAAGTCCTCGCTGATCTCGGTGCTGAGCGCGGCCAAGCCGAAGATCGCCGACTACCCCTTCACCACGCTCGTCCCGAACCTCGGCGTGGTCACCGCCGGCTCGACCGTCTACACCATCGCGGACGTGCCGGGTCTGATCCCGGGCGCCAGTCAGGGCAAGGGCCTGGGCCTGGAGTTCCTGCGGCACGTGGAGCGGTGCAGCGTGCTGGTGCACGTGCTGGACACGGCGACGCTGGAGTCCGACCGCGACCCGCTCTCCGACCTCGACGTCATCGAGGAGGAGCTGAAGCAGTACGGCGGCCTCGGCAACCGTCCCCGCATCGTCGTCCTGAACAAGATCGACGTACCCGACGGCAAGGACCTGGCCGAGATGGTGCGCCCCGATCTGGAGGCGCGCGGTTACCGCGTCTTCGAGGTGTCGGCGGTGGCGCACACCGGTCTGAAGGAACTGTCGTTCGCCATCGGCGACATCGTGGCGCAGGCGCGCGCGGCGAAGCCGAAGGAAGAGGCGACGCGCATCGTCATCCGGCCGAAGGCCGTCGACGACGCGGGCTTCACCGTCACGCGCGAGGAGATCGACGGCGAGCCGCTGTTCCGGGTGCGCGGCGAGAAGCCCGAACGCTGGGTCCGCCAGACCGACTTCAACAACGACGAGGCCGTGGGCTACCTCGCCGACCGGCTCAACCGCCTCGGTGTCGAGGAGAAGTTGATGAAGGCGGGCGCCCGCTCCGGCGACGGCGTCGCCATCGGCCCCGAGGAGAACGCGGTCGTCTTCGACTGGGAGCCGTCGATGACGACCGGCGCGGAGATGCTCGGCCGCCGTGGCGAGGACCACCGCTTCGAGGAGCCGCGCCCGGCCGCCCAGCGCCGCCGGGACCGCCAGGCCGAGCGGGACGAGGCGGAGCGGGAGTACGACGACTTCGAGCCGTTCTAATTCCGGAGCGGAACGTCGTGACATGAGGGGTGCTCCTGCGCGGGGCACCCCTCACACGTGAACGGGACGCCAATTCCCGGTGCTCTGCGGGGCAACCCCTCCGCCATCCGGTGAGTCGTACTCCGCGGAGCGGAAGCGGATTGTGCCGCTCCGGCTTCAACCACGCCGCTTGACACCGGAGTTCACATGCCCCAGCACGTTCAGCGCGTCCCCCGCCGCACCCGACTCGCGATCGCCACCGGCGTCGCCCTGGTCGCGGGCGCCCTCATGGTCCCTGTGGTGCAGGCCGCCACCCCGGCGGCCGGGACGACCACCCCCAGCCCACGGCACCTGCACGACGACTTCAACGGCGACGGGTACGCCGACCTCGCCGTGGCCACCCCGTCGGCGACCGTCGGCGGCAAGAAGGGTGCGGGCTATGTCGCCGTGGTGTACGGCTCGCCGACCGGGCTGAAGACCTCGACGAAGAAGGTGATCAGCCAGGACACCGCCGGGGTTCCGGGCGTCGCGGAAGCGGGCGACGCGTTCGGCGGGGCCGTGACGACGGCCGACCTCGACGGGGACGGTTACGCGGACCTGATCGTCGGCGTGCCCGGCGAGGACAACGCGGCGGGGCTCGACGCGGGCCTGGCCGAGGTCGTCCGGGGCGGCCCGCAGGGCCTGTCCGGGGGCGCGCCCCTGGCGTCCGGGGCAGCGGCGTACGACGGTGTCGGCGGGCACCTCGTCGCCGGTGACGTCAATGGCGACGGTGTCACGGACGTGGCCACGGTGGAGCACTACGCGAACCTCCGGGTGCTCAGCGGGCCGTTCTCCCGCGACGGCTCCACCACGCACGGCGGGCAGTCGGTGCAGGACATGTTCGACAGCCGCGTGCTCGATCTGGCCGCGGGTGACCTCAACGGCGACGGCATCACCGACGTCGCGGCGGTCGAGAACGACGGCGACGAGTACGACCACCGGCGCGTCGTGTACTGGACCGGCACCCACGACGGACTCACGCCGTACACGACCCTGCACGACAGCTCGGGCCGGCAGCTCCAGGGCGGCGAGAACCTCGACATCGGGGACGTCGACCACGACGGCTACGACGACATCGTGGTCGGCCGGGCCGCCGAGGGCTACGACAGCGACCTGGACACCCCGCTCGCCAAGGGCGGCCGGATCTCCTGGATCCCCGGCAGTGCGAACGGCCCCGACGGCGCCAAGGCGACGTTCATCAACCAGGACAGCCCCGGAGTGCCGGGGGCCGCCGAGAGGTACGACCGCTTCGGCACCGACGTCTCGGTCGCCGACATCGACGGCGACGGCTACGCCGACATCGCCACGGGCGTGCCCGGCGAGAGCTTCGACGGGATCACGCGCGCGGGCAGCGTCGTCACCCTGCGCGGCACCGCGAACGGTCCCACCGGCACCGGAGCCAAGGTGTTCAGCCAGAACACGCCCTCAGTCCCCGGCACCGCCGAGACGGACGACGCCTTCGGGCAGGCCCTGCACCTGGTGGACGCCGACCACGACGGCCGGGCGGACCTGGCCGTGGGCGCACCGGGGGAGAACGCCGGCGCCGGCGGCGTGTGGGTGCTGCGCGCCACGTCGGCCGGGATCACCCCGACCGGCTCGTTCACCTTCGGCAGCGGCACCCTCGGCACGGTCTCCTCGGGCGCGAGGCTCGGCTCCGGCTTCGCCTACTGAGGTCACCCGGGCCGGGGTGCGGGTCATGTGAATCTCCTGCGACCGGCCACCGGCCGGGCGAGGAGCGGTGAATCGTTCCCCTACGCTGGGTGGAGATCGTTCCCACACCGGGCCGAGACCGAATTGCTGCGGAATCTTGATGTGAATTCCACGGCAATGACCTCCATGGCGAACCGCATTCCATGAAGAACGCGTGCCACCCACCCCGCAGGAGGTGAAGAAGCCCACGTCATGCGGGGTGGGACGGCAGGTCGCAGGAGAAGTGGTGCCATGGTGGTGCGGGGCCGACGGCGTGGCACGTGTGGCAATCGCAAAGACCTGTGTACTTACTCACAGCAATTTCACCGAACGTCCCGGTGGGTCGCCAATCGCCGGGGGCACAAGGTGAATGGCGGGTTGCGCGCACATATGCGCCGGACGGCACTCACCTTGCACTGCGGTAACCCGAGGTGGGACCATTTCCGGGTTCCCTGACGCCCCAAGGTAGGTCACCTGTGTCCCAGCACATAGCCAAGCCCCGTACCACCGCAGTGATTCTGGCCGGTGGTACCGGTCAGCGCGTGGGTCTGTCGATCCCCAAGCAGTTGCTGAAGATCGCCGGCAAGGCAGTCATCGAGCACACTCTGACCACCTTCGAGAACGCCGACTCGATCGACGACGTCATTGTGCTGATGGCGCCGGGCTACGTGCCCGACATCGAGAAGATCGTCGCCAAGGCCGGGTTCAAGAAGGTCAAGAAGGTCATCGAGGGCGGCTCGACCCGGAACGAGACCACCGAGCGCGCCATCGAGGCGCTCGGTGAGGGCCTGGCCGAGGGCGAGGACGCCAACGTCCTCTTCCACGACGCCGTGCGCCCCCTGCTCTCGCAGCGCGTCATCGCCGACTGCGTGAGCGCGCTGGAGCGCTACCAGGCCGTCGACGTGGCGATCCCGTCCGCGGACACCATCATCGTCACGCGCAAGCACGGCGACGACGGTGAGTTCATCACCGAGATCCCGGACCGCTCCCGGCTGCGCCGCGGCCAGACGCCGCAGGCCTTCAAGCTGTCCACGATCCGGCGGGCCTACGAGGTCGCCTCCGAGGACCCCAACTTCCAGGCCACGGACGACTGTTCCGTCGTGCTCAAGTACCTGCCCGACGTGCCGATCCACGTCGTCATGGGTGACGAGTACAACATGAAGGTGACGCAGCCGGTCGACGTCTTCATCGCCGACAAGCTCTTCCAGCTCGCCTCCACCGCCGCGCCCGAGCAGAACGGCGAGGAGGCCTACCGCGAGCTCCTCACCGGCAAGACGATCGTGATCTTCGGTGGCTCGTACGGCATCGGCATGGACATCGCCGCACTCGCCGAGTCCTACGGTGCGAAGGTCTACGCGCTGGGCCGCTCCACCACCGGTACGCACGTGGAGAACCCGGAGGAGGTCGACGACGCCCTGTCCAAGGCGTACGCCGAGACCGGGCGCATCGACTACGTCGTCAACACCGCGGGCGTGCTGCGCATCGGCAAGCTCGCCGAGACCGACAACGCCACCATCGAGGAGGCGCTGAAGGTCAACTACCTGGCCCCGGTGCAGATCGCGCGGTCGTCGTACAAGTACCTGGCCGAGACCAAGGGCCAGATGCTGCTCTACACCTCCAGCAGCTACACCCGCGGCCGTGCCGAGTACAGCCTCTACTCCTCGACCAAGGCCGCCATGGTGAACCTCACCCAGGCCCTGTCCGACGAGTGGGCCGGCGACGGCATCCGCGTCAACTGCGTCAACCCGGAGCGCACCGCGACTCCGATGCGCACCAAGGCCTTCGGCCAGGAGCCTGCGGGCAGCCTGCTCTCCTCCGAGGCCGTGGCCCGCACCTCGCTCGACGTGCTGCTGTCCGAGCTGACCGGTCACGTCATCGACGTCCGCCAGCAGGACCCGACCGCGGCCGCCGGCAAGGCGTCCGGCTTCGAGCAGGCGCTGGCCAGCGTCCTGGACCGCCAGGACGGCGTGGCATAATCAACTGCAAATAGTTAACGGGTAATTCAGGCCTCTGTGGCTGCGCGTACGCGGAGCATTCACAGAGGCCTGAATCCGTAAAAGTCCGAGATCGCCCGCAAGGTCTAATTCCGGCCTTTTTGTCAGCAAAAGGTTCTCCGTGATATCCACCGCTATTCGCGTCGCCCGGGTGGGCAGCGCGGCCGAGCTGGCCGCGGCGGCACTCGTGATGCTGGGCTTCCCCTGCCTCATGCTCGCCGCGCTCGTCCCGAGCGTTTACGGCTTCGCGGCCGCGGCCGCCGTGACGTACCTGGCGGACCACTATCTGCACCGCAAGGGCAGCTACCTTGTCAACCGCCTCAGCAAGGTGCGGGCCGGTCTGTCGATCCGCTTCCTGATCCGGCAGCTGCTGCTCGTACTGCTGCTGGCTCGTCTGTCCCTCTCGAACGACCTGATCTTCTACGGTGCGATCGCCTGCTTCATCGCCTTCTACGGCCTTCAGGCCCCGCACGGCGCGCTGGTCACCCTGATCCGCAACCGCCGCCGGATGCCGGTCGCCACCCGCAACGTCGACCTGAAGTCCCGCATCCGTATCCCGGACGCGCCGCCGCGCCGCCTGCTGAGCCGCTCCGCCGAGAAGATGCTGCACCTCGACCTCGCGGCCGTCGCCGGTCTGCTGGTCGCCGCGGCCTTGGACAAGGCGCTGCCCGGCTTCATCGGCATCGGCGTCACCGTGCTCCTGGGCTGCCTGTACGTCCTGGCGCTGCTGCCGTACGTGCGTGGCAGGAAGATCCCGCCGCACGCCAAGAAGGTCCTGGCCGCCGTCGACGACTGGCTGGCCGACTACAAGCCGGAGACGGTGCTGTACTTCTCCGGCTCCAAGGACTCCGCGTACCAGGTCAACATGTGGCTGGAGACGATGGAGCAGCTGGACACCCGGCCGCTGGTCATCCTCCGCGAGCGCGCGATCCTGAACAAGCTGGCCCCCACCACGGCCCCCGTCATCTGCGTGCCCGGCGGCGTGCACCTGATGAACATGGACCTGTCGACGGTGCGCGTGGCGCTCTACGCGGCCAACGTCGGCAAGAACATCCACCTGCTGCGCGTCCCGACCATGAAGCACGTCTTCATCGGCCACGGCGACAGCGACAAGCTGGCCAGCGTCAACCCGTACAGCAAGGTGTACGACGAGGTGTGGACCGCGGGCCGGGCCGGCCGCGACCGCTACGCCATCGCCGACGTCGGCGTGCGCGACGACGACATCGTCGAGGTCGGCCGCCCGCAGCTGGCGCCCATCCAGACCTGGCAGGGCGTGCCCGAGGACCGCATGCCGACGGTGCTGTATGCCCCCACCTGGGAGGGCTGGGACGACAACCCGGGCAACACCTCGATCCTGCTCGCGGGTGAGAACATCGTGAGGACGCTGGTCCAGGCCGACCCGCCGGTCCGCGTCCTCTACAAGCCGCACCCGTTCACGGGCACCCGCAGCGCCGCCGCCAAGGGCGCCCACCAGCGGATCACCGCCCTGGTCGAGCAGGCCGCCGCCGAGCGGGCCGGCGACTCCCGCTTCACCGCCGACGCCGCCACCGAGGCCGCGGCCAAGGCCGAGCTGACCCGGATCCAGGCGCTGACAGCCGAGCTGTCCGGCGCGAGCGGTGGCAAGGGCGACGAGGCCGAGGCCACCCGCGAGGGTCAGGTCGACGTGGCTCGGCACGAGGAGATGGCCCGGCTGCGCGTCGAGTGGAACGCCGCCTACTGGCGTTCCTTCCCGTCCTACGAGCACCGGGTCATCAAGGGCGCCCAGCCGCGCCTGTACGACTGCTTCAACGTCTCCGACGCGATGGTCTCCGACATCTCCAGCGTGGTCTCCGACTTCATCGCGAGCGGCAAGCCGTACGCGGTGACGGACTCGGCCGAGCTCGGCGTCGAGGAGTTCAAGCGGCAGAACACGGCGGTGCGCGCCGCGGTGATCCTGTCCAACGACGCGAGCGAGCTGGGCGGCCTGCTGGACGCCGTACGCGACCCGTCGGCGGACGCGCTGGCCGAGGACCGGGCGGAGCTCAAGCAGTACCTGCTGGGCCCGGACGAGCCGACGTCCATCGAGCAGTTCAACACCGCGGTCGCCGGCCTCGGGCGCAAGGCCGAGACCCGCAACCTCGGCCAGGAGGCCCGCGTCGCGGCCGCCGAGGCCGAGGAGGCGCGGCTGGCGGACGTGCTGCCCGGGCAGCGGGTGGCGTCGGCCGGCGAGACGGACGGTGTGACCACGGGCTGACCCGCCCGACCGGACACAGAGGGCCCGGCCCCCGAGGAGAGATCCCCGGGGGCCGGGTCCTTTCCTGTTTCTCACCGTCGTCCCATACGGTCATTCCTCGCTCTCACCGTTGCTGAGCAGCTCTTACCCGCCCTCCGTACTGTCCGGTGTCACCCGCTGCGGCGGCCTGGCCGCCCGCGGTGTGACGTGGGAGATCCGCACAAGTCGTGAAGCAACCGCTTCGTCCGGACCACCGTCTAACAAGGTGCGATAGGCGCTCTTTAGGGCGATATGTGAGACATGCTCCGCTGAGAAGAGGGAAATGTGACCGTCGTGACGCAGCCGGATGTGAGTGTGATCATCGGGGCGTACGAGGCGATGCCGTACCTGGTCGAGTGCCTGGCGTCCGTCGAGGCCCAGACCATCGACCCGAGCCGTGTCGAGGTCATCGCGGTCGACGACGGCTCGACGGACGGCACCGGGGACTGCCTGGAGGAGTTCGCGGCCCGTGTCCCCATGGCGGTCACCGTGATCCGGCAGGAGAACTCCGGCGGCCCCAGCGGCCCGCGCAACGTCGGCCTCACGAAGGCGTCCGGACGCTACGTGTTCTTCCTGGACGCCGACGACCGGCTCGGCGCCGAGGCCCTCGAGCGCATGGTCGCCATGGCCGACGAGAACGGCACCGACGTGGTCCTCGGCCGGGTCGAGGGGATCAACCGCGTCCCGCCCCGGTCGATGTGGGGCAAGACGCTCGGCCGTACCGACGTCTTCTCCTCCAACATCAAGTTCACCCTCAGCGCCCAGAAGCTGTTCCGCCGCGCGCTGCTGGAGGAGCACGGCATGCGCTTCGACGAGTCCCTGTGGACCGGCGAGGACGCGCTGTTCACGATGGAGGCCTATCTGCGGGCCGACGGCGTCTCCGTGATCGCCGACTACACCTGCTACTACCTGGTGGGCCGCGACGACGGCAAGCACGTCACGCAGACCGGCGGCTACGTGCTCCGCTTCGACTCCGCGCGCGCCCTGATGAAGCTGATCGCCGGCATGGTCCCCGCGGGCACCCGGCGGGACGCGCTCATGGTGCGGCCCTTCCTGGTGACGCTGCTGCCGCAGTTCGGCCCGAAGTACCTCAAGGGCGACGAGGACGTACGGCGGCACAAGTTCGAGCTGGCCAAACCGCTGATGGACGCCTACTGGACCCCCGAGGTCGCCCGCCGCCTCAAGGTCGACGAGCGGCTGCGGCTGCACCTGGTGGCGGCGGGACGCCCCGACCTCCTGGAGGACGTCGTGACGTTCCTCAAGGACAAGCGGCAGGCCGCCGCCATCCTGGAGAAGCGGGGCACCCGCGTCTACCTCGTCTACCCCCACTTCCGCTCCAAGGAGGCCGGCATCCCCGACTCCCTCTACCTCGCCGAACCCCGCGAGGCCCGTGCCTTCGAGGGCTACCGCGAGGTCGCCGGCCGCTCCTTCCTGCGCCGTGTCCTGCGCAAGGTGCGGCGCGCCCTGCCCGCGGGCGGCTTCGGAGCGGCGGCGGCGTGAGGGGCCGGCCCTTCCCGGGGCCGGCCCGCGGCGGGGCCTACCGGCCCGGACGCAGCGCCCGCCGCAGCGGCCGGCCCACCACGCGGCGCGCCCGGCGGTAGACCGACGCCGGTGCGTCGGCCCCCTTGGCGGCCTTGGAGCCGGACCGGGCGCGCGCCAGATCCTTCTTCAACTGGGTGTTGTCCAGCGTCAGTTCGGTGACCCGGCTGTTGAGCCAGCCGACCCGCGTGAGGAGCGCCTCGGTGTCCGCGGGATTCCAGGGGCGGATACCGGCCGGGAACGTCAGCGAGCGCATCCGCTTGTCGAAGGCCGCGCCGCCGTCGCCGTGCGTGAAGGTGTTCTCCAGGCCGTTCTTGTCCAGGAACGCCGTGAACCGCTCGAAGCGCTCCGCGTGGCCGCCGACCAGCCCGCTGAAGTCGGCCTCCTCGTACAGGCGCGCCGGGTCCGCGGACGCCGGGTCCTTGGCGGCCTTCGCGAGCTCACGGTGCGGGATCTCGAAGTAGCGGCACAGCTCCAGCGTCCGCGAGTCCCCGCACAGCACCGTCGCGGGCGTCCCCGCGAGCAGCGCCGCGATGTTGCCGTGGATGCGGGAGCCGAAGGAGAAGTCGAAGCCGCGCAGGTCGTCGATCCAGGTGAGCGGATCGACGTAGACGCGCACCTTGTCCTCCCGGTACATCGGGTGGTCCGGGTGCGTCGGGATCGCGGTCACCTCGGCGTTCGGGTCCGACAGGTCCCGCCAGTGCAACTGCCGTGCGTCGCTGAGGTTCTGGCCGATGAAGCGCAGGTGCGGATAGCGCTCGTGGGCGCGCGCGATGATCCGGTCCAGGCCCTGCTTGCGCACCGCGCTGTGCGAGCCGTTGATCGCGATCCGGGACTCCGGCGTCAGCTCCGGCGCCCGCTTGCGCACCTCCAGCTGACGGCCGTACAGAAACAGGGACGGGCAGCCGATGACCTCGACGTCCCGGAAGCCCATGTCCTTCAGGTACCGCTCGGTGAACTCGCCCCGCACACCGATCGAGGCGCTGCGGTCCAGTACCGCCGAGACGAAGTCGCGCACGGTCGGCTCGATCCGCTTCAGCCGAGCCGCGTCGTAGCTCACCCCGGTCTGCGCGCCGACACCCAGCACCACCACGGGGATGTCCAGCTTGCGGATGAGGCGGGTCAGCCGCTGCAGCGCGAGCTCGAACGACGGCCGGAAGGCGTTGGCGAGCGGGATGACGAAGGCGTCGTACTCCTCGTTGATACGGGCCGCCTCGGCCACCCGGGTGCGCATGCCGTAGGAGAGGACCTCGGCGTTCGGGGTCTCGAGGATCTTGTGCGAGGCGTCGCTGAAGATCAGGTTGCCCGAGTTGGTGGCGATGACGTCCCGGTGGAGAGCCTCCTCGGTGGAGAGGACGTCGTAGGGGCTCTTGCCCGATCGGAGGAGAATGCGCTTCGGGCGGCGAACTGTATATGACACAGAGGTCAAAATAAGTTTGCGGCGCCTTTAATTTCTATAAGCAACCAGTACAACCTTTTTGCCGTACGCGGGACGTGAGGGCTCGGTTACCGGACGTCCGCTCGCTGCCGGTCCGGGTGCTGGACCGATGGGCGGCGCGTGATCCCCTTCGCGTAGATTGCCGGACAGGGCGGCGCGGCGGGATGCGCCGGATCCGAACGAGGGGCAGAGGGAAACGTGGCAAGGGCAAGGCAGGCCGTGGGCGAGGCCCGCAGGATCGTCGTCAAGGTCGGCTCCTCGTCGCTGACCACCGCGTCCGGCGGCCTGGACGCCGACCGCGTCGACGCGCTCGTCGATGTTCTCGCCAAGAGCAGAAGCGGGGGAGAGAGGGAGATCGTCCTGGTCTCCTCCGGTGCCATCGCCGCGGGCCTCGCCCCGCTCGGCCTGCGCCGTCGCCCCCGGGACCTCGCCCGGCAGCAGGCCGCGGCCAGCGTCGGCCAGGGCCTGCTCGTCGCCCGCTACACCGCCTCCTTCGCCCGCTACGGCGTCCGGGTAGGCCAGGTCCTGCTCACCTCCGACGACATGAGCCGCCGCGCCCACCACCGCAACGCCTCCCGCACCCTCGACAAGCTGCTGGCGATGGGCGCGCTGCCGATCGTCAACGAGAACGACACCGTCGCCACCGACGAGATCCGCTTCGGCGACAACGACCGCCTCGCCGCCCTCGTCGCCCACCTCGTCCACGCCGACCTGCTGGTGCTGCTGTCCGACGTCGACGGCGTGTACGACGGCGACCCCGGCAGGCCCGGCACCTCGCGGATCGCGGAGGTACGCGCGCCCGCCGACCTGGCCGAGGTGGAGATCGGCAGCGCGGGCAAGGCCGGCGTCGGCACCGGCGGCATGGTCACCAAGGTCGAGGCCGCCCGGATCGCGGCCGCCGCAGGCATCCCCGTCGTCCTCACCAGCGCCGTCCATGCCGCCGACGCCCTCTCCGGCGGCGACACCGGCACCTACTTCCACCCCACCGGCAAGCGCTCCGCCCACCGCCTGCTGTGGCTGCAGCACGCCTCCGCCCCGCAGGGTGCGCTCACCCTCGACGACGGGGCGGTGCGCGCGGTCGTCGAGCGGCGTACCTCGCTGCTGCCGGCCGGGATCGCCGCCGTCGAGGGCGAGTTCAGCGCCGGGGACCCGGTCGAGCTGCGCGACACCGAGGGGCGCGCGGTGGCCCGCGGGCTGGTCAACTTCGACGCCAGGGAGATCCCGCGGCTGATCGGGCGTTCGACGCGGGAGCTGGCGCGCGAACTCGGCCCGGGCTACGAACGCGAGGTCGTCCACAGGGATGACCTGGTGATCCTGCACGCGTAAACCGGGCCGCGGCGGGCGACCCCGGTGGGGGACGTTCCGTAAAACCACCACGCGGAGCCGTGCGGCCTGCTCAACTGGGACGTGTCCAAGGGGAACGTTCCGCGCGAGCGCCGGGTGAAGGAGGCCGTGGTGAGACGAGTGCGCCCTGGGGCGACGGCATCCCACGGTGATTCCCCCGTCCGCGGCACGGCCGAGGAGCGCCCCTTGACGAGTGTCGCGGCCGGCGACCGCTTCGAGGCACCGATGGACCTGCCCCGCCTGTGGCACGTGACCCTCAGCGTCTCCGGGGAGGAGGTGCCGCCGAAGGAGCTGCGGCGCGCCCTGGAACAGCTCGCCCACGACCACCCCTTCCTGCTGACCAGCAGATACGCGAACGACCACGCCGAGATCCGGTACTGGGAAGAGGCCCGCGACCTGCACGACGCGGCGGCCGTCGCCCTGCGCCTGTGGGGCGAGCACCGCCAGAGCGCGGGGCTGCCCGCCTGGGAGATCGTCGGCCTGGAGGTCATCGACCGCGAGACCTACCACCAGCGCATCGCCGAGGGGTACGGGCCGCCGCCCGCGACACCCGTGGGAGTTCACCCCTTTTGACCCCGTCTCGCGGTGCGAAATGACGCGGAGACGGACCGGGTCGGCGCACTACCCTTCCCCCATGACCACGCTCTCGCCGTACGACGCCATGTCCCCGGTCACCCGGGCTGCCTATCGCGCCAAGGCCGCCGCGGCCGACCTCGCGCCGCTGCCGCGCGCCGCGAAGGACGACGCGCTGCTCGCCGTCGCGGACGCGCTGGAGGTCCGTACGGCCGAGATCGTCGAGGCCAACGCCAAGGACGTCGCGAAGGCCCGCGAGGCCGGCACCAGCGAGGCGATCGTCGACCGGCTCACCCTCACCCCCGAGCGGGTCCGCGCCATCGCCTCCGACGTCCGGGACGTCGCGCAGCTGCCCGACCCGGTCGGCGAGGTCGTGCGCGGCTCGACCCTCCCCAACGGCATCGACCTGCGCCAGGTCCGCGTCCCGCTCGGCGTCGTCGGCATCATCTACGAGGCCCGCCCCAACGTCACCGTCGACGCCGCCGCCCTGTGCCTGAAGTCCGGCAACGCGGTGCTGCTGCGCGGCTCGGCCTCCGCGTACGAGTCGAACACCGCCCTGGTCCGGGTGATCCGCGACGCCGTGGGCGGGGCCGGGCTGCCCGCCGACGCCGTCCAGCTGGTGCCCGGCGAGAGCCGCGAGAGCGTGCGCGAGCTGATGCGCGCCCGCGGCCTGGTCGACGTGCTGATCCCGCGCGGCGGCGCCTCCCTGATCCGGACCGTGGTGAGCGAGTCCACCGTCCCCGTCATCGAGACCGGCACCGGCAACTGCCACGTCTACGTCGACGCGGCGGCCGACATCGACATGGCGATCGAGATCCTGCTCAACTCCAAGGCCCAGCGGGTCAGCGTCTGCAACGCCGCCGAGACGCTCCTGGTCCACCAGGACATCGCCCCGGAGTTCCTGCCGCGCGCCCTGGACGCCCTCGCCGAGGCCGGGGTCACCGTCCACGCCGACGAGCGCGTGCTGGCGTACGCCAAGGACTCCGGGGCGACCGTCGTCGAGGCGACGCCGGAGGACTGGGAGACCGAGTACCTGTCGTACGACATCGCCGCGGCCGTCGTCGACTCCCTCGACAAGGCCGTCGAGCACATCCGGCTGTGGACCTCCGGCCACACCGAGGCGATCGTCACCACCTCGCAGCAGGCAGCCCGCCGGTTCACCCGGCTGGTCGACTCCACCACCGTCGCCGTCAACGCCTCCACCCGCTTCACCGACGGCAGCCAGTTCGGCTTCGGCGCGGAGATCGGCATCTCGACGCAGAAGCTGCACGCCCGCGGCCCGATGGGCCTGCCGGAGCTGACCAGCACGAAGTACATCGTCACCGGCGACGGGCACGTCCGCGGCTGACGGGCGTTCGGCAGGCCTCGCCGGGTATCCCTTGGACCGGATGAATTTCCATACCGTCTGCCCAAATTGACCCCCCAGGTCTACTCTGGAGGCGTGCCGGAGGACGTGGGGGGCACGCCGTTCCCTGACGGCTGGGAGCCCGACGACGACCACGACCACGGGGTGTCGGACGAAGAGTTCGCCTCCGTGGTCTTCGACGAGGCCTTCGTCCGGGCGGCCGCGGTGCACGAGCCGACCGCGGTCGAGCGCCTCCTGGCCGCCGCGCAGGCCAGAGCCGAGGCCCACGAGGCCGAGGCCCGCCGGGCCCATGCCCGGGGCGAGCGGTACGACGACGGATACGACCCCGACGGTCACGACATCCGCCATGACCGGCCCTTCGACTACCTGGACGACTCCGACGACCCCCACGCCTCCGAGGGCCGCCACGGCGCCTCCGGGGCCTACGGCCGGCACGTCCGCTGGCACCGCCCCGTCGCCTGGGTCCTCGCCCTCGTGATGGGCGTCGGCATGGTCGCCCTGGCCTTCGCGGCCGTCTACCGCAGCGCCTCCGCGGGCAGCAGGGAGGTCCCCGCGCCCGCCTCCACCGGCCTGGAACAGGGCAGCGCGGCGGCCCCCTCCGCCTCCGCCGACTCCTCCCGGCCGGTGGTGTCGGCGATCCCGCGCTCGCCCTGAGCGGCCGTGCACCCTCCTGACAGGAACTTTCGCGCTCCTGGTGAGAACCTGTCAGAACTTGTCGTGTACCAGGGCGTTTACCCGAGCCCCACGGGACCTACTCTGAAGATATGGGCGGGCCAGGAGAACCACCTGAGGGGACACCCGAAGGCACTCCCGGTGGTGGAGAGGACGAATACCGATCCGTCGTGTTCGACGAGTCGTTCATTCGTGCTGCCCGCCTGCAGGAGTACTCCGCGCAGGAACGTATGGCCGACCACGCCCCCGCCGTGCGCCGGCGCCCGCCCCTGCACCGGGGACTGTCCCGGCAGGCGCTGATACTCGTCCTGCTGATCGCCGTCGCCTTCGGCACCGCGATCTACATGGGCGTCCGCCATCCCTACGGAGCGCCCCAGGCCCGGCAGCCCGTCGAGCCCCTGCGCATGACCGTCATCCCGCTCTCCCCGCAGGGCAAGGTGCCCGGGTCCCCCGACGCCGAGTACCTGTACACGCACAGCCCCGCCGCGCAGTTCAGCGTCGGCGCCGAGGGGATACCGCTGCCCGCCTCGCGACGCACCGCGCACTTCTCCGACAGCGACGTCGTGGCGGCCCTGACCACGGCGAAGGACTACATCGTCCGCTCCTCGCTCTACCCCGAGGTGCTGGACAGCAGCCAGGTCAGGCCCGCGCGCGTCCTCCTCGACCCCGACCAACTCGACCAGTTCGACCAGAGCTTCCGGCATCCGGCCGCGGACGGACGGCACGCGCCCACCGGATGGCTGGTGCGCTTCGACCCCGCCGTGGAGCTGGCCGACCGCAGGATCCGGGTCCAGGGCAGCCTCCAGGCCGCCGAGACCGACCCCTCCACGCTGGAGGTCACCGCGGACCACACCTTCGTGTACGCGCTCCGGCCCGTCGGTGCCGACGCGCACGCCCCGGCCTCCCTGTTCACCGTCCGCCGCGAGCTGACCTTCCGCTTCGACCGCGCCGACCTGCGCACCCGCCAGGCCCAGCTGATCGTCTCCTACGTCCAGGCGGGCCCGCTGTCCTGCGCCGGGAACTCCATCTACCACCTTCAGCCGCTCCTGGCGGGCCAGACCGCCAGGTCGGGCGGCCCGGCGGGCACCAACCCGTACGCCACGGGGAGTGCCACGGCCCTGTGCGGGACGCTGGCGGCCGGGGCGCAGCCGAAGCCGTGACGCTGTGATGCCGTGATGCCGTGATGCCGAGGGGCCGTACCCGTCAGTCGTCGTCGCGCGCCGCCGTGTCCGTGCCCGTGCCGGTGTCCGTCGGCGGCCGATCGGCGGGGCCCTGCTCCGCCGTCCCGTCGCTCTCCGTCCCCTGGCCCTCCGGACCCTGCCCCTTCGGCGGCGGCGGGCTCGCGAAGCCCTGGAAGCCGCGCCGTACCCGGCCGCCCAGGTTGCCGGCCCCGCCCGCGAGGTCCGTGACCAGCTTCATCAGGGGGTCCTTGGAGCTCTTCATGTCGTCGGCGTAGCTCGCCGCCGACTCGCGGAAGGAGTCGCCGACCGAGGTGTCCCCGTCCCCGCTGCGCCGCGGGTAGTGGCCGTCCATGATCCGCTGGTAGTCGCGGGACTCGGACCACTTCTTCAGCTCGGCCGCACGGACCGCGGCGAAGGGATGGGTGCGGGGCAGCACGTTCAGGATCTTCAGTACGGAGTCCCGCAGATCGCCCCCGGCGTCGAACTCCTCGGCCTGCTTCAGAAACGCGTCGACGTTCATCTCGTGCAGGTGGTTGCCGCCCGCCATCTTCATCAGGCCGCGCATCGAGGCCCGCGGGTCCTGCCCGACCAGCAGGCCCGCACGGTCGGCGGACAGCTCCGACTTGCGGAACCACTCCCGCAGCGCCGTCACGATCGTCATGATCGCGAGGTTGCCCAGCGGGATCCAGGCGACCTTCACCGCCAGGCTGGTCAGGAACAGCAGTATCGTGCGGTACACCGCGTGCCCGGACAGCGCGTGCCCTGTCTCATGGCCGACGACCGCCCGCATCTCCTCCTCGTCGAGCAGTTCGACGAGCCCCGTGGTCACGACGATGATCGGCTCGTCCAGGCCGATGCACATCGCGTTCGGCTGCGGGTCCTGCGTGACGTACATCGGGGGGACCTTCTCCAGGTCCAGGATGTAACAGGCGTCGCGCAGCATGACGTTCAGGTGCGAGAACTGCTGGTCCGAGACGCGTACCGAGTCGGACAGGAACAGCAGCCTGAGGCTCCGCTCCGGGAGCAGCCCGCTGAGCGCCTTGAAGACCGTGTCGAAGCCGCTCAGCTTCCGCAGCGCCACCAGGGCGGAGCGGTCGGCGGGATGCTCGTACGCGCGCGAGGAGATCCCCGGGAAGCGCCTGCGCTGCCTGCTCGGCACGTTCCGGTGCCCGTTGTCCCCGTGGCCGTCGTCGGACATGTCTTCCCCCAAGTGCGTCTGTGTCGCCCCTGTGCCCCCCGAGGCAGGGCCCAGCCTAGGCGGATATACCGTGGACGGGCAGTACAGCCGAAGGAGTCCACACCATGGAGCACACCCCCGCAGCCGCCTGGCTGACCGAGGCCGCGAGCGCCGTCCAGCAGGGCGGGTCGGGGAATCTTCTCCGGGTCGTTCTCGTCGTGATGGTCCTCGGCTGCGTGCTGACCGGCTGGTTCCTGTTGAGCGGGTACAAGCGGAAGGACGACTGAGGCGCCCGGATCGTTCCCCGCGCCCGGACGGGTCTCCGCATCGGCCCGGATCCCCGTTCGTCCGCAACAACGGAGTCGGCGTGATCGGCGCCGAGCCGTCCCTTTACGATGAGCCGACGTCTTTATCCCGCCCACACCGGATAGGTCCTGCCGAAGATGAGCTTCCACAGCACTGCTGCCCAGTTGGTCGCCCTCGCCGCCGAGGGCGAGGAGCACGGAGGCAACCACAACAGCCTCAACCCGCTCGTCACCGGTGGCAGCGCGTTCATCGTCCTGCTGCTCCTGCTGTGGATCACCACGCGGTTCAACCGCGACCGCTGATCCCGGTCGCCCGTCCGACCCCGGTCGCCCGCCGCCGGGCCGTACCCGGGGGTCCGGCGGGCGAGGTCCGCAGGCCGGGCCGGTAGGGTCTGCACGCATGGGAGAGCAGGACATGCACATGGGCAAACGCCGCCTCGGCGTCATGGGCGGGACGTTCGACCCGATCCACCACGGGCACCTCGTGGCGGCCAGCGAGGTCGCCGCGCTGTTCCAGCTCGACGAGGTGGTGTTCGTCCCCACCGGCCAGCCGTGGCAGAAGACCCACCGCAAGGTGTCCCCGGCCGAGGACCGCTATCTGATGACGGTCATCGCGACCGCCGAGAACCCGCAGTTCTCGGTGAGCCGCATCGACATCGACCGCGGCGGCCCCACCTACACCGTGGACACCCTGCGCGACCTGCGTGCGCTCAACCCCGACACCGACCTCTACTTCATCACCGGTGCGGACGCCCTCGCCCAGCTTCTGACCTGGCGCGACACGGCCGAGCTGTTCTCCCTCGCGCACTTCATCGGCGTCACCAGGCCCGGCCACCATCTGAGCGACGCGGGCCTGCCGGAAGGCGGCGTCTCGCTCGTCGAGGTGCCCGCCCTGGCCATCTCCTCCACAGACTGCCGTGCGAGAGTCGCCAATGGCGACCCCATCTGGTACATGGTGCCCGACGGAGTGGTGCGCTACATCGACAAACGCGAGCTGTACCGCGGCGAATGAGCCGAGAGGGGCACCGGTGAACGACCGATACGACCCGGCGTACGGGGGCGACCAGTACGAGCTCGTCGGCTACGACGAGTACGGACAGCCCGTGTACCGCCAGAACCCGGCGCAGCAGGCCTCCCAGGCGACGTACGACCCATATGCACAGCAGCAGGGCTACGGAAGCGACCCGTACGCCACCGGACCGCAGCAGCGCGTCCCGTCGTACGACAGCTACGACACCGGACAGCAGCCGCCCGTCCCCTCCTACGACCCCTACGGGTCCGCAGCGGGTGCGCCGGGCGGCGGTTCCGCTGCGCCGCACGACCCCTACGGGCAGCCGGGGGCCGGGGGCCCGCCGGCCCGGGGCGCCGAGCACACCACCCGCATCCCGCAGCAGACCGGGCCGGGCCGGGCCGAGGAGGTGCGGCCCCCGGAGAATCGTGAACGCGGCTACCAGGACGAGCAGTTCGCGTTCGCCGAGGAGCCGGACGGCGCCTCCGGGGACGTCATCGACTGGCTCAAGTTCACCGAGAACCGCACCGAACGCCGCGAGGAGGCCCGCCGCCGCGCCCGCAGCCGCCTCGTCGCCCTGGTCGTCGTCGTCGCCCTGACCGCGGTCGGCGGCGTCGGATACCTCTGGTACGCAGGGAAGTTGCCCTTCCTGGCGTCGTCGGGGACCACGTCCGGCACCGCGACGGCCGTCGGTGCGCAGAACCGCGACGTGATCGTCGTCCACCTGCACAACACCGCGAAGGGCGGCACCTCCACGGCGCTGCTCGTCGACAACACGACCACCAAGCGGGGTTCCACCGTCCTGCTGCCCAACTCCCTCACCCTGACCGACGACGACGGCGCCGTGACGACCCTCGCCAAGTCGGTCGACGGCGACGGCTCGTCAGGTACCCGCGACCAGCTCGACACCGTCCTCGGTACGGACATCGAGGGCACCTGGCGCCTCGACACCCCCTACCTGCAGAACCTCGTCGACCTGGTCGGCAACATCGAGGTCGACACCGACACCGACGTGCCCGACACCACCGCGAAGAAGAAGGGCACCGGGCCGCTCGTCCACCGGGGCAAGGGCCAGACCCTCAGCGGCAAGATGGCCGTCGCCTACGCCACCTACCGCGCTCCCGGCGAGTTGCCGGACGCCCAACTGCAGCGGTTCGGCCAGGTCATGCAGGGCGTGCTGCGCAAGATGTCCTCCGACCCGCAGGCCGCGACCACCACCGTGCAGACGCTGGGGCAGATCATCGAGCCGCCGCTGTCCGACAAGAACCTCGGCGCCTTCCTCGCCAAGCTCGCCGACCAGGCGAAGGGCGGCGACTACAGGACGACGCTGCTGCCCGTCCAGGCCGACGGCACGCTGAGCGCGCAGACCAGCGAGAGCGTCGTGAAGAACATCCTGGGCGGCACCGCGAAGAGCCCCAAGAAGGGCTCGGCCGTCCGGGTCTCCGTCCAGAACGCCACCGGCCTCAAGGACAACACCCAGAAGGCCCGCGTGGTGCTGCTCAACGGCGGCTTCAGCTTCCTCGAGGCCGGCGCCGCTCCCGCGGCCCAGGCCACGTCCAAGGTGACCTACGCGGACGCCGCCGACAAGGAGAACGCCACCGAGGTCGCCAAGACCCTGGGCCTGCCCGCGACCTCCGTCGCAAAGGGCACGGTCGGTGGGAACGCCGATGTCTCGGTGGTCCTCGGCCAGGACTACTCGCCGTCGTCCTCCTGAGTGCCGTACGGCACCCCGCGTGACCCTGCCGTCACGCGGGGTGCCGCGGCGCGGTCCGGGGATTGCGGGGCGCCCTCGGGGGTCTTCCCGTGGGTGCTCCCGGCCGTCCGTGAGATCCTTGGTGTCAAGTGACCGCCGACGGAAAGCCACGCAGTGACCGCCACAGACCGTTCTCTCGAGCTCATCAACACCGCCGCCCAGGCGGCCGCCGACAAGCTCGCCCACGACGTCATCGCCTACGACGTGAGCGATGTCCTGTCGATCACGGACGCCTTCCTGCTCGCCTCCGCTCCCAGTGACCGCCAGGTCAAGTCGATCGTCGACGAGATCGAGGAGCGGCTCCTGAAGGAACTCGGCGCCAAGCCCGTACGCCGTGAGGGCGACCGCGACGCCCGCTGGATCCTGCTCGACTACGTCGACATCGTCGTCCACGTCCAGCACAGCGAGGAGCGCGTCTTCTACGCCCTGGAGCGGCTGTGGAAGGACTGCCCCGAGATCGAGCTGCCGACCGACGCCAAGGCCACCCGGGGCAAGGCCGAGGAGCACGCCAAGCTGAAGGCCGCCGAGGACGAGGCCGAGCTGGGCGAGGAGTGGCGATGAGCGCCACCGGCGAGGTCATCGACCAGAAGCCGGGCCGGGGCCGCCGCATCATCCTGTGGCGGCACGGCCAGACCTCCTGGAACGTGGAGCGCCGCTTCCAGGGCTCCACGGACGTCGAGCTCACCGGGGCCGGCATCGAGCAGGCCCGCCGCTCCGCCCGGCTGCTCGCTTCTCTCAGGCCCGACGCGATCGTCGCCTCGGACCTGCAGCGGGCCACGGACACGGCCGCCGAGCTCGCCGCCCTCACCGGCCTCGACATCACCCGCGACGAGGGCCTGCGCGAGACCTACGCGGGCGTCTGGCAGGGGCTGACGCACGAGGAGATCATCTCCCGGTACGGCGACGAGTACGCCGCGTGGAAGCGTGGCGAGCCCGTTCGCCGCGGCGGCGGCGAGCTGGAGACCGAGGTCGCCGACCGTGCGGCCCCCGTCGTGCTCCGGCACGCCGACAAGCTGCCCGACGACGGCACGCTCGTGGTGGTCAGCCACGGCGGCACCATCCGCACCACCATCGGGCGTCTGCTCGGCCTGGAGGCGCAGCACTGGGAGAGCCTCGGCGGCCTGTCCAACTGCTGCTGGTCCGTCCTCGGTGAAGGTGCCCGCGGCTGGCGCCTGCTGGAGCACAACGCGGGCACCCTCCCGGAGCCCGTCCTCGGCGACGACGACTGAGCGCCCCCCCAGGGCCTCGGGACCCGGATTTCACTTTCCGGCAGGTCACAGGCTAAAGTTCTTCTTGTTCGCCCCGCCGAGCGGGAAGAACGCAAGGGGCTATAGCTCAGTTGGTAGAGCGCCTGCATGGCATGCAGGAGGTCAGGAGTTCAATTCTCCTTAGCTCCACAGATCGACACTCGGACGAGTTGTCAACGATCGGTGACGAGGATCCCGTCCCCTCAGGGGGGCGGGATTTTCTGTATCAGGCCATCCGTGGGCTTGAGTCGCTCGGGGCCGCGGGGCGTATATCTCTGGGGAGGCGCATGCTGTGGCCGGACTGGTACTAAGGCGTCGCTGACCGTATTGGTCCGGCCGTGGCAGAATCAAACGGCCGGAAGGGGGCGCGGCCCGACGGGAGGGAGTAGCGATGCCTGCGAGCATCCTCGAGGAGGTCGGCCACCTCCGCGATGCGGCGTTGATACGGGACACGGGCACCCACCTCAGCTGCCCTTCCTGCGGTTCCGGACATGTGGCCCAAGTCCTCGGTGACAACGGCGGGATCTCCTACGTGTGCACGGCCTGCGGCCACAGCTGGAGCTGATCGATGGGTGCACACAGGCGGAAGTGCGACTGGTGCGACAGCGGTACGCCCATCGTCCGCGACATGGAACCGGTCAACCCCGACTACCAGTACTGGTGCGAGGAATGCGCGCGGGCGCTGATCATAAAAGGCGACCCGATCGAGACGTACCGCGAACTGGACGGCGAGCCCATCTACGGCCGGCTCCTCGAGGAGCACTGCACCCTCAAGCGGTTCTATTCGTTCGTCACGGCCTGAGCCGGCCGCGGTTCGATCCGCGCCGGGGCGCGAAGTGCCGTCCCGGCGAGGGCGATAAAGAGGCAGCCCGCCCCCGCGTAGAGCATCGACAGCGTCAACTCGGCGATGTTCTGGTGCAGTTCGGGCCGCGCCGACCCGTGCGGAACCCACCACAGGGCGTACGAGCAGAAGACCAGCAGCGCGCCCACGGCTGCCCCCTGACGCCCGCTCGTACACAGCAGCAGCACCATCGGCACGCACCAGACCCAGTGGTGCGACCACGACACCGGGCAGATCAGCAGCGCCGTCGTCGCGCAGGCGGTCACCGCCCAGGGCCGCTCGCCCCGCAACTCCGCGGCGACCGCCACGGACAGCCCCGCCACGGCCACCAGCGCCGCCAGGACGACCCAGGGTGCCCCCGGCTCGGGCGTGTGCAGCAGCCTCGCCAGAACGCCGCGCAGGGCCTGGTTGGCGGTCGCCTCGGCATACCCGACCCGGCCCGTGCGGAAGACCATGTCGCTCCAGAACCGCCACGAGTCGTACGGCAGGACGGCCACCGCGAAGAGCGTCGCCGCGGCGAACGAAACGGCCGCCCCGCGCGCGTGCCGCAGCCACGGTCCTCCGTCGGCACCCCTGACGTACGCCACGACACCGGTGACGGCCAGGAAGACCGCGAACAGCGCCGGCGTCAGCTTGACGGCCGCGGCGAGCCCGAGGCCGGCTCCGGCCCAGCGGGCCCGGCTGCCCGGGGAGCGGTCCGCGAGGTCTCCCAGCACGAGGACCGCGAGCAGCAGATTGACCTGTCCGTAGCGCACCGTCGTCCACACCGGCTCGCACCACACGGCCGCAGCGGCGACCCACCAGACGCTCTCCACGCGCGCGTGCCCCACGAGTTTCAGCGACAGCCGCACGAACGCCACCAGGAGGGCGAGGTTTCCGGCCGTCGCCAGCACGCGCAGGCCCGCGGTGTCGAGGAGCGTCAGCGGCGTGAACAGCAGCGCCGCGAACGGCGGGTAGGTGGTGGGCAGGTGGGCCGGGGTCGCCCGCAGCGCATACAGGTCGCCTCCGCCGAGGACGGCCGCTCCCTCGGCCCGGTAGACCAGCAGGTCGATCATCGTGACGTGCGCGGCCCGCTGGGCGACCCAGAACGCCGCGAAGGAGAACAGGCACACCCTCAGGGCGACCGGGACACGGCGGCGGGCTGCGGAGGGCGCGTTCACGGTCACGAAGCCCGACACTAACGCCCGTATCCGTACAGAACGGAAACGATTTGGTGTTGCACCCGGTTGACCGTGTAATGTTGGCGTCGCCGCCGGGGAGACCGGGCGGAGCAAAGCAAGGGGCTATAGCTCAGTTGGTAGAGCGCCTGCATGGCATGCAGGAGGTCAGGAGTTCAATTCTCCTTAGCTCCACAGGAGTCGAAGGCGGATCATCCTAACGGATGGTCCGCCTTCGGCGTTGTGCGGACAGTGGTGCGCGGACGTACGGCAGAGGGCGTGTACGAAAGGCGGGTCGTCCGAGCTCGGGTGACCCGCCTTTCGTCGCGGTTCAGCGGCCGAGGGCCCGGCGGCCGCGGCCCGGGGAGACGACCGGGAGGTTGCGGGCCGGTGCCTGCGCGCGCGTGTCGTCTTCGAGGCGCAGCGCCAGCGCCGGGCAGCGGCGCACCGCACGCAGCGCCTTCGCCTCCGCGTACCGCGGCACCTGCGCCTGGGCGACGGTCGGGAAGCCGTCGGCGCCCAGTTCGAAGACCTCCGGGAGGATGTCCGCGCACAGGCCGTGGCCCCGGCACAGCGTCCAGTCGACGTAGATCTTCTGACGGCTGGCGCCGGTCTCCTGCGGCTCTCCGCCGCCCGGGATGCCCGTCGGGGCCCTGCCCCCCTCGAAGAGCGGCAGAACGCCCTCCACGGGCCGTCCGCAGCCGTTTCCGAGGACGTGCGCGGCGAGGTCGTCGGTGAACGCCTTGACGGTCGACTCCAGGAACATCGCCGAGCCGTCCGGATGCGAGCACGCGCCGCGCCGCTTCACGTTCTTGGCGACCTGCTTGAGCGCCTCCAGGGCGGCCGGCCCGCCGCCGTTGAGGATGTCCTCCATCCCGCGCGCGGCGGCGGGCAGACCGAGGTAGCAGGGCCCGCACTGGCCCGCGCTCTCCTCGGCCAGCCACTGGGCCACCCTGAGCGACTCGCCCAGCGGGCAGGTCTCCTGGCCGATGGGCAGGATCGCGCCGGCGCCGAGTGAACCCCCCACCGCGTCCAGCGAGTTGCGGGAGACGATCGCCTCGTCGACCGTGGCCGCGTCGATCCACTTGCCGTGGTAGCCGCCGGTCAGCACGCCCTGCGGGACCGGTGGGGCGCCGGCCAGCTGGAGGACGTAGCGCAGGGGGACGCCCGTGGGGACCTCGATCACCATCGGGCGGGCGACCGCGCCGGAGACCGTCAGCATCACGGTACCCGGCTCGTCGTACAGACCGGTGTTGCCGTAGCGCTCCGGGCCGATGCGGGCGGCGATCGCCAGCTGCGCGAACGTCTCGGCGTTCGACAGCAGCGTGGGCGCACCGCCGACGCCGGTCTGCGAGGCGCTGACCTTGCGGCCGGGCGGGATCGCCGGGCCGCCGTCGATCGAGCGGACCAGCGACGCGGCGGCGCCGGTGACCATGCGGACCGGGTTGCGCTGCACCCACGCGCGGAGCGCTGATCTTCGGCTGTTGCTGAGGCCGCGTTCGGCGAGCGCGGCCTCCATGGAGCGCTGGGTGGATTCCCGGGTGACCCCCACCACGAGCGTGCGGGCACCCAGGGCCTCCGCGCACAGCAGCGCGCCGTCCAGGATGAGATGCGGGGCACGGTTGATGAGCACCGTGTCCTTGCGGCAGGCCGGTTCGTCCTCGCTCCCGTTGACGACGACGACCGGCCGGACGCCGCGTTTGATCGCCGATTCGGCGACCGAGCGCAGCTTCTTGTGGAAGGGGAAACCCGCGCCGCCGCGGCCCTTCAGGTTGATGCGGTCGGCGAGCTGCGCGAGCTGCTCGCCGCCGAGGGGGTCGAGCGGCCCGTGCACCTTCAGGTGCATGGGCAGATCGAGTCTTTCGACAAGGTCGAAGCCCGACGTGAGCTGGGGAAGGCCGACCACGCGGACTTCTGGGACGTCGGGCAGGGCCTCGTTCACCTATGGCCTCCGGAAGGCATGTTCCAAGGTTCGCCCGAACCCGGTGCGTCGAACGAGGCGCCGGGCGATGTTTCAGTGGCGGGACCGCTGTTGTACGTGTCGTTCTGGTTGTACGTGTGGGAGAGCGTGTTCGTCTCACCGGTGTCGTAGACGTAACCGTCGCCGTATCCGCCGGTGCCCGACGTGCCGTAGACCGGGATGTCGTGCCCGGTGTCCTGGAACGGGTCGTAGGAGGACGGGCGCGCCTCGCCGACCGGCGGCGGGGAGGGGATCGGCCAGCTGCCGGCGGGGCCGTCCACGCGCGGCATCGCCTCCGTGGCCTGCAGGTCCGTCGGCAGGTCCACGCGCGCGCTGCGGCCGGTCGCGAAGGACTGCCGGGGCTGCGGGGGCGTCGAGACGGCCCGGTAGGCGGCCGCGAATCCCGTCGCGGGCTGCGGGGCCGCCGGAGCGTCGTACGGCGGTGCCGAGGGCGCCCCCGCGCGCCGCGGGGAGGCCACGGCGTCGGCGAACTCCGCCTGCCGTCCGTAGCCCGGCAGCGCCGACCCGGCCTCGGGGGTCCGGGAGCGGCTCATGGCCGGCTCGTCGAGGCCGGGCCGCTCCGCGGAGCCAATGACCGAGACGAGCCGGTCGGCGATGGTGCGCTTGACCGGGCGGGGCGCAGCACGCAGGGCGAGCGCTCCCATGACGCCGAGCAGGGACAGGCCGTAGAGGACGACGAAGAGCGGCTTGGCCTGACGGCCCGCGTACAGGCCGTGCACCAGCGCCGCGCACCAGGCCGGATAGGCCAGCATGTGCATGGCCCGCCAGCGGGCGGCGACCGGGGCGGGGGAGGCGAAGTTGCTGCGCAGGGCGCCGGTGACACCCACGAAGATCATCAGGAGGCCGGCCACCGAGCCGAGCCCGATCAGTCCGCCGCTCCCGGTGAGGCCGAGCGAGAACGGAATGATCGCGGCGATCAACTGGGTGTGGTCGAGCGCCACCTTCGTGGTGATGTGCAGCAGCAGGAACGCGATCGAGGCGACCGCCGTCGTCCGGTGCACGGCCTGGCCGACGATCCGCTGGCGCGTGTTGAGGAAGATCCGGTCCTGGGCGACCAGGCCCCAGATCACCGAGCAGCTGAGCGAGACGAGGGACAGCACACCCGCGCCGAAGTTCAGGAAGTCGCGGAGGCGGTCGCCTCCGACCAGCACGACCACGGGTATGAGAAGCAGGGCGACAGCGCTCGCCACTCCGTAGGCCGACCGGCCGGGTTTGGGGAGTGAACTGGTACTACGACGAGGATTCATGGGGGCGACTCCGAGCCGTTCGGGAAAGCGGTCCCGCTGCCGAACTGTAAGCGGCGCCATACCGCTCAGTACGAGGTTTGAGTTATTGCGTTGTTATCAAACGACAATGCGTCTGTTGTGGTGTCCCTTAGCGGGTGTTACGCGAAGTAATCCTTGACCTTGATTCAGGGGCTTGCCGTGTCACCCAGGCATACGGAAGCGCGTCGCGGCTTGCTCAAGGGCTGCGGTACCCTAGGCGCCATGCGTGCCGTACGCCTTCTGCTTAGCGGGCCGCGCTGATCAGTCCCGACCCTCGCGAAGAGTCGAGTGGTCGGCATCGGCGCGGCGTCCCCTCCTGTGCGAGGGGCTTTTTCGTTTCCGCAGGCAGAGACGATCGATGGAGCTTTGAGGATCATGAGCGAGACGAACCCCGCTGCCGCCGCTGCCGTGCCGGCGGAGGCCGCGCCGCACCGCTACACGGCCGCCGTGGCCGCCGACATCGAGGCACGCTGGCAGGACTTCTGGGACGCCGAGGGGACGTACGCGGCGCCGAACCCGAAGGGTGACCTGGCCGGTGACCCCGCGGTGGTCGCCAGGCCCAAGAAGTTCATCATGGACATGTTCCCGTACCCCTCCGGTGCCGGCCTGCACGTCGGCCACCCCCTGGGCTACATCGCCACCGACGTCTACGCCCGGTTCCAGCGCATGACCGGCCACAACGTCCTGCACACCCTGGGCTTCGACGCCTTCGGCCTGCCCGCAGAGCAGCACGCCGTGCAGACCGGCGAGCACCCTCGCGTCACCACCGAGGCGGCCATCAACAACATGAAGGCCCAGCTGCGCCGGCTGGGCCTGGGCCACGACAAGCGCCGGTCGTTCGCCACGATCGACCCGGCCTACTACAAGTGGACCCAGTGGATCTTCCTGCAGATCTTCAACTCCTGGTACGACGACGAGGCGAAGAAGGCCCGCCCGATCTCCGAGCTGATCGCCCAGTTCGAGTCCGGTGAGCGCACCGTTCCCGGCCACACGCGCGCGTGGAACGAACTGACCGCCGACGAGCGTGCCGACGTGCTGAGCGAGTTCCGCCTGGCCTACGCCTCCGACTCGCCGGTCAACTGGTGCCCCGGCCTGGGCACCGTGCTGGCCAACGAGGAGGTCACCGCCGACGGCCGCTCCGAGCGCGGCAACTACCCGGTCTTCAAGGCCAAGCTGCGCCAGTGGAACATGCGGATCACCGCCTACGCGGAGCGGCTGCTGGAGGACCTGGACGAGCTGGACTGGCCCGAGGCCATCAAGTTGCAGCAGCGCAACTGGATCGGCCGCTCCGAGGGCGCCCGCGTCGACTTCCCGATCGACGGCGAGCACATCACGGTCTTCACCACCCGCCCCGACACCCTGTTCGGCGCGACCTACATGGTGCTGGCCCCCGAGCACCCGCTGGTCGAGAAGTTCACCCCGGCCGCTTGGCCGGAGGGCACCCACGAGGCGTGGACCGGCGGCCACGCGACCCCCGCCGAGGCCGTCGCCGCGTACCGCGCGCAGGCCGCCTCGAAGTCGGACGTCGAGCGCCAGGCCGAGGCCAAGGACAAGACCGGCGTCTTCACGGGCGCGTTCGCGACCAACCCGGTCGACGGCGAGCGGATCCCGGTCTTCATCGCCGACTACGTGCTGATGGGCTACGGCACCGGCGCGATCATGGCCGTACCGGGCCACGACGCGCGCGACTTCGAGTTCGCGCGCGCCTTCGAGCTGCCGATCCGCTGCGTCGTCGAGCCGTCCGACGACCGCGGCACCGACACGTCGACGTGGGACGACGCCTTCGTCTCGTACGACGCGAAGCTGGTCAACTCCTCCAGCGACGACGTGAGGCTGGACGGCCTGGGCGTCGTGGACGCCAAGGCGCGCATCACCGAGTGGCTGGCGCGCAAGGGCATCGGCGAGGGCACCGTCAACTTCCGCCTGCGCGACTGGCTGTTCAGCCGTCAGCGCTACTGGGGCGAGCCTTTCCCGATCGTCTACGACGAGGACGGCATCGCCCACGCGCTGCCCGAGTCGATGCTGCCGCTGGAGCTGCCCGAGGTCGAGGACTACAGCCCGCGCACCTTCGACCCCGACGATGCCGACACCCAGCCCGAGACGCCGCTGTCGCGCAACGAGGAGTGGGTCAACGTCACCCTGGACCTGGGTGACGGCCCGAAGAAGTACCGCCGCGAGACCAACACCATGCCCAACTGGGCGGGTTCGTGCTGGTACGAGTTCCGTTACCTGGACCCGCACAACGACCAGCAGCTGGTCGACCCCGAGATCGAGCGGTACTGGATGGGCCCGCGCGCGGGCCAGCCGCACGGCGGTGTCGACCTGTACGTCGGCGGCGCCGAGCACGCCGTGCTGCACCTGCTGTACGCGCGCTTCTGGTCCAAGGTCCTGTTCGACCTGGGGCACGTCTCCTCCGCGGAGCCGTTCCACAAGCTGTTCAACCAGGGCATGATCCAGGCCTACGTCTACCGCGACAGCCGCGGCATCGCGGTGCCGGCCGCCGAGGTGGAGGAGCGCGACGGCGCGTACTACCACCAGGGCGAGAAGGTCAGCCGCCTGCTGGGCAAGATGGGCAAGTCCCTGAAGAACGCGGTCACCCCGGACGAGATCGCCGCCGAGTACGGCGCGGACACGCTGCGCCTGTACGAGATGGCGATGGGCCCGCTGGACGTCTCCCGGCCGTGGGACACGCGCGCGGTGGTCGGCCAGTTCCGCCTGCTGCAGCGGCTGTGGCGCAACATCGTCGACGAGGCGACCGGTGAGGTCACCGTCACCGACGCCGAGCCCGGCGAGGACACGCTGCGTGCCCTGAACAAGGCGATCGACGGCGTGCGCCAGGACCTGGAGGGCCTGCGCTTCAACACCGCCATCGCCAAGGTCACCGAGCTGAACAACCACCTGACCAAGGCGGGCGGCGCCCTGCCGCGCTCGGTCGCCGAGCCGCTGGTGCTGATGGCCGCGCCGCTGGCCCCGCACATCGCCGAGGAGCTGTGGCACAAGCTGGGCCACACCGACTCGGTCGTCCACCAGGACTTCCCCGTGGCCGACCCGGCGTACGTCGTCGACGAGACCGTGACCTGCGTCGTGCAGATCAAGGGCAAGGTCAAGGCCCGCCTGGAGGTGCCGCCGTCCATCTCCGACGAGGAGCTGGAGAAGGTGGCGCTGGGCGACGAGCGGGTCGTCGCCGCGCTGGACGGCGCCGGGATCCGCAAGGTCATCGTGCGGGCGCCGAAGCTGGTGAACATCGTCCCGGCGTGAGCCTCGGGCGCCTCGGCGTAAAGGCCGGGACGCCGCCTCCGGGTAGTCCCCTACGGGCAGGTTCAGGGTTCAGCGGGAACCCCGAGCCTGCCCGCTTGCGTTTACCGTTGAAGAGCGGAGCGATCTGCCCCGCGTCGGCTGGAGGTGGAGCGTCGTGGAAGCAGTGATCGCAGTCTTCGCCGTGCTCTTCCTGCTCTTCGTGGCCGTCGGCGCCTACGCCGCGGTCAAGGCGGTCGGCGCCGCCAAGCGCGGTGTCGACCGGACGGTCACCCAGGCGCGCCGCACGGTCGAGGACCACACGCTGCGCGCCAAGTCCCTCGCCCGGCTCGGTCCCGCGGGCGAGATCGCCCAGCTCCGGCTCACCCTGCGCACCTCGATGCGCGCCACCCAGGACGCGCTGGGGGCAGGTGTACAGGTCGACGAGTCGCTGAAGGAGTCCCTCGGCCTCTTCGACCGGCTCAGCGTGCACGGGCGCGAACTGGACGACGAACTCAGGCGCCTGGACTTCGAGCCCGACAGAGCGACGCTCGCGGAGCGGCTGCCCGAGCTGCGCCGCCGTACCGAGCGCATCACCCGGTCCGCGGACTCGCTGCGCTGGGCCGTGCGCGACCGCGCCCACCGCTTCGCCGAGGACGACCTGGACGCGCTGAGCGCTCAGATAGACGTCGAGGCGGGCGCACTGCGGCACTGGCAGCGTACGGAGCCCTCGGCGACGCCGCCCCGGCCGGAGGCAGGACAGCCGTCAGGCCCCGCCGACGAACCGGCCCGTTCCACCGCCGAAGCTGCCCGTCCCGCCCTCACCCGGTCCGGCAGGCGTCCGGAGTACCCCTGGCAGCGGAAACCCCGCCCCGAGCGCACCACTTGACCCCTGATCCGGCCGCGCCCGGGCGGTATGGGAGGGGTCGGTCTGCCGCCTGTGCGCTACGCCAGGTAACCTCCAGCTCATGTCCCGCCATGTCGCGATCGTCACCGATTCCACGGCCTACCTGCCGCCCCGGACGATGGAGCGCCACGGCATCACCGCGGTGCCCCTGACCGTGGTCCTCGGCGACCAGGCACTCGAAGAGGGCACCGAGATCTCGACGCGCTCCCTGGCCCAGGCACTGCAGAAGCGGCGGCCCGTCACCACGTCCCGCCCCAGCCCCGAGATGTTCGCGGAGACCTACCGCAGAGTCGCCGAGTCCGGCGCCACCGGCATCGTCTCGCTGCACCTGTCCGCCGAGTTGTCGGGCACGTACGACGCCGCGGTCGTCGCGGCCCGCGAGGCGCCGGTGCCGGTGCGGGTGGTGGACACCGGGATGGTCGCGATGGCGCTCGGCTTCTGCGCGCTCGCCGCGGCCGAGGTGACGGAGGCGGGCGGCACCGTGGACGAGGCCGTCACCGCCGCCGAGAAGCGGGCCGCGGGCACCTCCGCGTACTTCTACGTCGACACGCTCGACTATCTGCGCCGCGGCGGCCGCATCGGTGCCGCCCAGGCGCTGCTCGGCTCCGCGCTCGCCGTGAAGCCGCTGCTGCAGCTGGACGGCGGTCGCATCGAACTCCTGGAGAAGGTGCGCACGGCGTCGAAGGCGATCGCCCGCCTCGAGGAGATCGTGGCCGACCGTGCGGCCGGCGCGGAGGTCGACATCGCGGTCCACCATCTCGCCGCCCCCGACCGGGCGTCCGCCCTCGCCGACCGGCTCCGGACGCGGGTGCCGGGGCTGGCCGACCTGCACGTCAGCGAGGTCGGCGCCGTGATCGGGGCGCACACCGGGCCGGGGCTGCTGGGCGTGGTCGTGTCGCCGCGGTGACACCGGTATCCGACTGGATCACTCTTGTGGGTGGCCGAGTTGTCCACAACTGGGCGGCCGTCCCCGGAAATTGAGCAAGATCATCGCGAAGTGGCGAGTTGCCGGATCCTCGTCGCATGGCACTTCGATCACACACACGCACAGCCACAGCGACCAGCGGCCCGGGCCGTGCCCCCGCCTCCGACGGCCGTACGGCCCACCGCCGCCGCACCCCACCACCCTCCCGCCGCCGCGCCCGGAACCGGCACACACCGGCGGACGAACTGCGCCGCCGCGCGGAACTGCTCTTCGGTGAACGAGCCGGAGAACGCCGGGAGTCGGGGCATGGACCGCCGGAGTCGCGGAGGCGTGCGGATGCGGCGCCGGAGAACCTCTCCGAGGAGGGCGTCGGCGAGATCCGTGTCCGAGACGGCACGCAGACACCTGAACGGGCCGTGTCCCCTGGGGATTTCGCCGAGGACGGACCGGGCTGGAGGGAACGTCTCGGGACCGCCCTGCGTGAGCGGATGCCGGTGTGGCTGCAGGTCAGGTGTGGCATGGAGCGGCGGGGCGTGGTCGCGCTCGCGGTGCTGCTCGCCGTCGCCGCCGTGTTCGCCGTGCAGCACTTCTGGTCCGGCCGCACCCAGCCCGTACGCGCGCCGCAAGTCGTGCGGGCACAGGCGCCGTTCGGAGCGGACGACGGAGCCGGGGGAGGGGAGCACACCGGCGACGGTGCGACGGGAGCCGATGCCGCCGGTACCCCGGGCGGCTCGGGCGCGACGGCTGGGACGGCCGGGACGACGGCCGGGAGTGCTCCGGGGGCGGCGGGAGCGCAGATCGTGGTGGACGTCAGCGGCAAGGTGCGGAACCCGGGCATTCATCGGCTTCCGGCCGGTTCGCGGGTGGCCGACGCCCTGCGGGCGGCGGGCGGGGTGCGTCCGGGCACCGGCATCGAGGGCCTCAACCGCGCCCGTGTCCTCATGGACGGCGAACAGGTCGTCGTCGGCGCCCCCGCACCGGCACCGATGCCCGGCGCCGGAGGCGTGAGCGGATCCGGCTCGGCGGGCGGCTCCAGCGGCGCGGCGGGCGGACCCGCGACCCCGATCTCCCTCAACACGGCCACCGCGGACCAGCTCGACACCCTGCCCGGAGTCGGCCCCGTGCTGGCCCAGCACATCATCGACTACCGCACCGAGCACGGCGGTTACCGATCCGTCGACGAACTGCGCCAGGTCAACGGCATCGGCGACCGGCGCTTCGCCGACCTGCGGAACCTGGTGCGGCCATGAGCCACCTGTCCGACGGTGCCTCGCCCGCGAGCACGGCCTCCCGCCGAGCCGTGCACGCCGACTCCGGGAACCGGCTGGGGGTCGCCCACCCACGCCAGGAGGGACCGACGGACCTGCGCCTCGTGCCGCCGGCTCTGGCGGCCTGGGCGACGGCGGCGGTGGCGTTGGACGCCTCACCGCCGTGGGCGATCGGTGTCGCCGTCGGCTGCCTGATCACCGCAGCCGCCCTGCTCCTGGGCCGTCCCCTGCTCCTGGGCCGTCCCCTGCTCCTGGGCCGTCCCCTGCTCCTGGGGCGTCCCCTGGTACGGGCTGCCCGTGCCCGGTTCCCGGCGCGGTGGTTCACCCGACCGGTCGACGCCTCGGCCGCCGCCGTGCTGCTCTGCGTCGCCGCGGCCGCCGTGTCCGCCGGGCTGCACGGGGCGGACGTGCGTCGTGGACCGGTGCCGGCACTGGCACGCCAGTACGCCACCGTGACCGCGGAGGTCGAGCTGGAGTCCGACCCCTGGCTCAGCAGACCGCGCGTCCGGGGCGATCACGCGGCCCCGGTCACCGTCCTGGTCCGCGCCGAGGTGCGACGCGTCGAGGCATCCGACGGGACGGTGACCGGCACGCGGACACCGGTGCTGATGATGGTCGGCGCGGATGTCCCGGCACCGGGTAAGGGCGCCGGCGGGCCTGCGGGAAGCGGGCGTTCGGCGTGGCTCGGGATGCTGCCCTCCACGCGGCTGAGGGTCAGCGTGCGGCTGGCGCCCGCGATGACGGACGGGGACCGGATCGCGGCCGTGGCGCGTGTCACGCGGCAGCGGGTTCCCGAGGCCGTGGCCGGGCCGAGCGCGCCGCAGCGGCTGGCGGGGCGGTTACGGGCCGGGCTGCGCGTGGCGACCGACGGCTTGCCCTCGGATGCGCGGGCGCTGCTTCCCGGCCTCGTCGTCGGGGACACGTCGCGGATCACGCCCGAGCTGGACGAGGCCTTCAAGGAGACGGACCTGGCGCACACGCTCGCCGTCTCCGGCAGCAACCTCACCGTCCTGCTGGCCCTGCTCCTCGGACCGCCCGGCCTGGCCCAGCACGTCGAGCGCCGTGGGCTCGCCCCGCGCCTGGGCATCTCGCTCCGGACCACCGCACTGCTCGCGGCGGTGCTGACGCTCGGATTCGTCGTCGTGTGCAGACCGGACCCGAGCGTGCTGCGGGCCGCGGCCTGCGGGGCCGTCGCACTGCTCGCCCTGGCGACAGGACGCCGCAGATCACTGATTCCGGCCCTGGCGACGGCCGTCCTGCTGCTGGTGCTGTACGACCCCTGGCTGGCCCGTGGTTACGGGTTCCTGCTCTCCGTGCTGGCCACCGGCGCGCTGCTGGTGCTCGCGCCGGGGTGGAGCGCGGCGCTGCGACGGCACGGAATGCCTCTACGGCTGGCGGAGGCGCTGGGCGCGGCTGCCGCGGCGCAGGCCGTGTGCGCGCCGGTCGTCGCCGTGCTGTCGGCGCGCGTGAGCCTGGTGGCGGTGCCCTGCAACCTGCTCGCCGAGGTCGCGGTCGCCCCGGCCACCGTGCTGGGGTTCGCGGCCCTGGTGACGGCGCCGGTGGCGATGCCCGTGGCCAAGGTCCTCGCCCGGTGCGCGAGTTGGCCGGCCGGTTGGATCGCGGGTGTCGCCCGGGCCGGGGCCGCGCTGCCCGGCGGGGGAGTGGACTGGCCGGGGAACTGGCTGGGGGCGCTGCTCCTCGCCGGGGCCACGGTGGTGGTCGTGCTCGTCGGACGGCGACTGCTGCGGCACCCGTGGTGGTGCGCGGCCTGCGGGGTGCTGCTCCTGCTGCTGGTGATGCGGCCGGCACCGCTGACCCGGGTGATCACGGGCTGGCCGCCGCCGGGCTGGCGATACGCGGTGTGCGACGTGGGGCAGGGCGATGCGACGGTGCTCGCGGCGGGTGAGGGCAGCGGCGTGGTCGTGGACGCCGGACCGGACCCGGCCCTCGTCGACCACTGTCTGCGGGAGCTCGGCATCACCAGGATCCCGCTCGTCGTCCTGACCCACTTCCACGCCGACCATGTCGCGGGGCTGCCCGGCGTGCTGCGCGGGCGCTCGGTGGGCGCGATCGAGACGACGTCCTTCGAAGAGCCCGCGGACCAGGTCGAGTTCGTACGGAGGGAGGCGGCTGCCGGACACATCCCGCTCACTCAAGCGGTCGGCGGGGAGCGGCGACGCGCGGGTGCGCTCTCGTGGCAGGTGCTGTGGCCTCCGCCAAGCGCTCCCGCTCCGGACGACCCCAACGACGCGAGCGTCACGCTGCTCGTCCGGTCGGCCGGGCTGCGGCTGCTGTTGCTCGGAGACCTGGAACCCCCGGCCCAGCAGGCGCTGTTGAGATCGCCGCAGGTGGCCGAATTGGGCGGCGTGGACGTCCTGAAGGTCGCCCATCATGGCTCGGCCTACCAGGATCCGGCGCTGATACGCCTCGTGGCCCCGCGGTTGGCACTCATCTCATGCGGTGCGGACAACCCGTACGGCCACCCGGCACCCGGCACCGTGTCCGCGCTCCGGGCCGGAGGGGCGGTGGTGCTGCGCACGGACGAGGACGGCGCGCTGGCGGTCACGGGGACGGGGGCGGAGCTGCGGGTGGCTGCGCGGGAGTGAGGGAACGAACCAGTCGCTCTTCTCGATCCCTCACGACCCTCCCGACCCTCCAGCCCCTCGTGCCACCGGCCCCCTCGCCCCTCGGCACCCGTCAGGTGCCGGAGAATGGTGCACGTGAGCGATGTGAGACACGTGCTGGTACTGCCCGACCGCGATGCCGCCGAGGAGGTGGCGGACGCGCTCGGTGAGCGCTTCGGGATCGTCGAGGAGCCACGGCTCGTCCGGGACGCGCTGGCCGGTGAGGACGATGCCGAGGACGCGCAGTGGCTCGTCGTTCTGCGGGACGCGGAGGAAGCGCTGGATCCCGTGGAGCTGGACGCGCTCGCGGGGGAGTGGGACGGGTGGCGCGAGGAGCCGTGACCGTGGCTCTGCGGGGCGGCCGGGGCGGCTGTGCTTCGGCCCGGTGCGGTGGCCGTCCCGCGGCGCCGTTCGATGTCAGTGCCGCGTGGGATGCTTGTCACGATGGCCAGGAAGACTGCTAACGACGACCCTCTCGCCCCGGTGACGCTTGCCGTGGGCCAGGAGGACCTCCTGCTCGACCGTGCCGTGCGGGAGGTGGTGGCCGCCGCCAAGGCCGCCGACGCCGACACGGACGTACGTGACCTGACACCGGACCAGCTGCAGCCCGGCACCCTTGCCGAGCTGACCAGCCCCTCGCTCTTCGCGGAGCGCAAGGTCGTGGTCGTACGCAACGCGCAGGATCTGTCGGCCGACACGGTCAAGGACGTGAAGGCGTATCTCGGGGCGCCCGCCGAGGAGATCACCCTGGTGCTGCTGCACGCGGGCGGCGCCAAGGGCAAGGGGCTGCTGGATGCGGCGCGCAAGGCGGGGGCGCGGGAGGTGGCCTGCCCGAAGATGACCAAGCCGGCGGACCGGCTGGCCTTCGTGCGCGGCGAGTTCCGTGGGTTCGGCCGGTCGGCCACGCCCGAGGCGTGCCAGACGCTGGTCGATGCGATCGGGAGCGATCTGCGGGAGCTGGCGTCCGCGGTGGCGCAGTTGGTCGCCGATGTCGAGGGGACGATCGACGAGTCGGTCGTCGGGCGGTACTACACCGGCCGGGCCGAGGCATCGAGCTTCACGGTCGCCGACCGGGCGGTCGAGGGGCGTACGGCGGAGGCGCTGGAGGCGCTCAGGTGGTCGCTGGCGACCGGGGTGGCGCCGGTGCTCATCACCAGCGCGCTGGCCCAGGGGGTTCGGGCGATCGGCAAGCTGTCGTCCGCGCGTGGAGGGCGGCCCGCCGATCTCGCGCGGGAGCTGGGGATGCCGCCGTGGAAGATCGACCGGGTGCGGCAGCAGATGCGGGGGTGGACGCCGGACGGGGTCGCCGTCGCGTTGCGGGCCGTGGCCGAGGCGGATGCGGGGGTGAAGGGGGGCGGGGACGACCCCGAGTACGCCCTGGAGAAGGCCGTGGTCACGATCGCGCGGGCGGCTCGCTCCAGGGGCAGGGCGTAACGGGAGTCCCGCCGTCCGGGGAAAAGAGACAGACCCGAGAACGCCAGAACCCCCGCCGCCCACCCTGGGGAAGGGAAGGTGCGGGGGTTCCGGGTCAAGCTGTGGGATCCGCGCCCGCGTGGCGAACGCAGGCCGCGCGCGGATCATGGGGTGCCGGACGGGAGCGGATGAGAGAGGGCCCGCTCTGGGTCCTTCCGGCGGTCAAGTCAGGGGATGAGCCCGTGCGGGCCCAGCCGACTCAGCCCTTGAGGGAGGTGACCTTGGAAGCCAGGGCCGACTTCTTGTTGGCGGCCTGGTTCTTGTGGATGACGCCCTTCGAGACGGCCTTGTCGAGCTGACGCGCGGCAGCGCGCTGGTGCTCGGTGGCCTTCTCGACGTCACCCGCGGCAGCGGCCTCGCGGGCCTTGCGGATCGCGGTCTTCAGGGAGGACTTGACGGCCTTGTTGCGCAGCCGAGCCTTCTCGTTGGTCTTGATCCGCTTGATCTGGGACTTGATGTTCGCCACGAATGAGCCTTTTCAGGTTCAGGCACGGGGCCGCACGGCTCCGTGCCGGGATTTTCGAAAATTACTGAATCTTCTCGCGCGCCTCGTGCTGAGAGGGCATGAGGCACAGCCATCTACAGTACCAGCGGCCCTGCAGGCGGCCCAAAACGGTTCCCGGTCGCTGCCCGTGGGACCATGGAGACTACGTATCGATCCGACCCGAGGCATAAGGCGCCTCAAGAGACAGGACCCTGCGTGCCCGCGATCCCTAACAATGTGCCCGAGCCGAGCCGTACCGACCCGGCTCTGATCCGCAATTTCTGCATCATCGCGCACATCGACCATGGCAAGTCCACGCTCGCCGACCGGATGCTCCAGCTGACCGGCGTCGTCGAGCAGCGGCAGATGCGTGCTCAGTACCTCGACCGCATGGACATCGAGCGTGAGCGTGGCATCACGATCAAGTCCCAGGCGGTGCGTCTGCCGTGGGCTCCCACCCACGATCCGGGTAACACCCACATCCTCAACATGATCGACACCCCCGGGCACGTCGACTTCACGTACGAGGTCTCGCGGTCGCTAGCCGCCTGCGAGGGGACCGTCCTCCTCGTCGACGCCGCCCAGGGCATCGAGGCGCAGACCCTCGCCAACCTCTACCTGGCGATGGAGAACGACCTCGCGATCATTCCGGTGCTGAACAAGATCGACCTGCCGGCCGCGCAGCCGGAGAAGTTCTCCGAGGAACTGGCGAACCTCATCGGGTGCGACCCGGACGACGTGCTCAAGGTGTCCGCCAAGACGGGCATGGGCGTCGAGGCCCTCCTCGACCGGGTCGTCGAGCGGATCCCGCACCCGGTCGGCGTCAAGGACGCCCCGGCCCGCGCGATGATCTTCGACTCGGTCTACGACTCCTACCGCGGCGTCGTGACGTACGTCCGTGTCGTCGACGGTCAGCTCAACAAGCGTGAGCGGATCAAGATGATGTCCACGGGCGCCACCCACGAGCTCCTGGAGATCGGCACCAACTCGCCGGAGATGCTGCCGGCCGACGGCCTCGGCGTCGGTGAGGTGGGCTACCTCATCACCGGCGTGAAGGACGTCCGCCAGTCCAAGGTCGGTGACACGATCACCAGCCAGTCCAAGGGCGCCGAGGAGCCCCTGGGCGGATACAAGGACCCGAAGCCCATGGTCTTCTCGGGTCTGTATCCGCTCGACGGCTCCGACTACCCGGACCTGCGCGAGGCCCTCGACAAGCTCCAGCTCAACGACGCCGCGCTCGTCTACGAGCCGGAGACCTCCGCGGCCCTCGGCTTCGGCTTCCGCGTCGGCTTCCTCGGCCTGCTCCACCTGGACGTGGTCCGCGAGCGGCTGGAGCGCGAGTTCGGGCTCGACCTGATCGCCACCGCGCCGAACGTGGTCTACCGCGTGGTGATGGAGGACGGCGGCGAGCATGTCGTCACCAACCCGAGCGAGTTCCCCGAGGGGAAGATCGGCGAGGTGTACGAGCCGGTCGTGCGCGCCACCATCCTGGCGCCGAGCGAGTTCATCGGGTCGATCATGGAGCTGTGCCAGACCCGGCGCGGTGTGCTCCTCGGCATGGACTACCTGTCCGAGGACCGGGTCGAGATCCGGTACACGCTTCCGCTCGCCGAGATCGTCTTCGACTTCTTCGACCAGCTGAAGTCCAAGACCCGCGGCTACGCCTCCCTCGACTACGAGCCCACCGGCGAGCAGACCTCCAGCCTGGTCAAGGTCGACATCCTGCTGCACGGCGACAAGGTGGACGCCTTCTCGGCGATCACCCACAAGGACCAGGCGTACGCGTACGGCGTGCGGCTCGTCGCCAAGCTCAAGGAGCTGATCCCGCGGCAGGCCTTCGAGGTGCCGGTCCAGGCCGCCATCGGCTCCCGGGTCATCGCCCGCGAGACCATCCGTGCCATCCGCAAGGACGTCCTCGCCAAGTGCTACGGCGGTGACATCTCCCGTAAGCGGAAGCTGCTGGAGAAGCAGAAGGAGGGCAAGAAGCGGATGAAGATGGTGGGTTCCGTGGAGGTTCCGCAAGAGGCCTTCATCGCCGTCCTGTCCAGTGATGACAGTGCGGGGTCGGGCAAGGGCAAGAAGTAACCGGCGGCTGCTTCCGGTCAGTCCGTCAAAACAGGCGCAAGAGGGGTCCGTCGTGCGAAAGCGCGGCGGGCCCCTACGCGTGCGTAGCGTCGCTCTCTGTAGAAACTGACAGTCCGCCGCCCCTTACGCGCGGGCGGGTGGGGCTCTAGTCTGATCTCTGCTCGATAGTTACTCACGGGTTAAACAACCTCGCGGTCCGTCTCCCGAGCCCCAACCCGTGACAGAACCCAGACGCACTGAGCCAGCCGCACTGCCGCGGGGCCCCGGAGGATGTCGTGAGCGACACACAGACACTGATCGAGAACCGTCCGCCGTCCGTGGCGGCCCTCTTCCTGGACCGCGTTGCGGCCACCCCGGACGCCGAGGCCTACCGCTACCCCGTACCGCCCGCTTCGGGCCAGGGCGCGGACGACTGGAAGTCGCTGACCTGGGCCGAGGCCGCCCAGCGGGTCTTCGCGATCGCCGCGGGCCTCATCGAACTGGGCGTTCGGCCCGAGCAGCGCGTCGCGCTCGCCTCCTCGACCCGGGTCGAGTGGATCCTCGCCGACCTCGGCATCCTGTGCGCGGGCGCGGCCACCACGACCGTGTACCCGCAGACCAACGCCGACGAGTCGGCGTTCATCCTCTCCGACTCCGAGAGCCGCGTGCTGATCGCGGAGGACGCGGCCCAGGTCGCCAAGGCGCGAGAGAAGCGCGACGAGCTGCCCGGCCTCAGCCATGTGGTCGTCATCGACCCGGCCGGCGTAGACACCGACGACTGGGTGCTCACGCTCGCCGAGCTGGAGCAGCGCGGCGGCGCCTACCTGGAGAAGAACCCCGAGCTGATCAAGGAGCGGGTGGCCGCGCTCACGAAGGACCAGCTCGCCACCCTGATCTACACCTCGGGCACCACCGGCCGCCCCAAGGGCGTACGCCTGCCGCACGACAACTGGTCGTACATGGCGAAGGCGATCGCCGCGACCGGGCTGGTCGGCGGCGAGGACGTGCAGTACCTGTGGCTGCCGTTGGCGCACGTCTTCGGCAAGGTGCTCATCTCCGGCCAGATCGAGGTCGGCCACGTCACCGCCGTCGACGGCCGCGTCGACAAGATCATCGAGAACCTGCCGGTCGTCCAGCCGACGTACATGGCGGCCGTGCCGCGCATCTTCGAGAAGGTCTACAACGGGGTCGCGGCCAAGGCGCGGGCCGGCGGCGGCGCCAAGTACAAGATCTTCCAGTGGGCGGCCGGGGTCGCGCGCGAGTACGCCAAGGTCTCGCAGGACAACTTCCGCCGCACCGGCACCCACGCCGTGCCGTTCTCGCTCGGCGCCAAGCACAAGGTCGCCGACGCGCTCGTCTTCGCCAAGATCCGTGAGGCGTTCGGCGGCAACCTGCGCGCCTGCGTCTCCGGCTCCGCCGCCCTCGCCCCCGAGATCGGCTACTTCTTCGCGGGCGCCGGCATCCACATCCTCGAGGGCTACGGCCTGACCGAGTCCTCCGCGGCCTCCTTCGTCAACCCCGGCGAGGCCTACCGCACCGGCACGGTCGGCAAGCCGGTACCCGGCACCGAGGTGCGCATCGCGGACGACGGCGAGATCCTGCTGCGCGGCCCCGGCATCATGGAGGGCTACCACGGGCTGCCCGAGAAGACCGCCGAGGTCCTGGAGTCGGACGGCTGGTTCCACACCGGCGACATCGGTGAGCTGTCCCCCGACGGCTATCTGCGCATCACCGACCGCAAGAAGGACCTCATCAAGACGTCCGGCGGCAAGTACATCGCGCCCGCCGAGGTCGAGGGGCAGTTCAAGGCGGTGTGCCCGTACGTCTCCAACATCCTCGTGCACGGCGCCGACCGGAACTTCTGCACGGCCCTCATCGCGCTCGACGAGCCCTCGATCCTGGCGTGGGCCGAGGAGAACGGCCTGGGCGGCAAGTCGTACGCCGAGGTCGTGGCCGCGCCCGCCACGGTCGAGCTGATCGACGGCTACGTCCAGCAGCTCAACGAGGGGCTCCAGCGCTGGCAGACCATCAAGAAGTTCCGGCTCCTGCCGCGTGACCTCGACGTCGAGCACGGCGAGATCACGCCGAGCCTGAAGCTGAAGCGGCCGGTCGTGGAGCGGGCGTACAAGGGGCTCATCGACGAGATGTACGCGGGAAGCCGTGAGGCATAGAGCGTAGCGCTCCGCGGGAAGGGCGGGGGAACTGCGGTCCGTTGTCGGCTGCGGCCGTGCCATGGCCGGTCGCGCAGTTCCCCGCGCCCCTTCGGGTCAGGACACGTGTCCCTTGTCCATCAGTCGCCGTAACTCCCGTACCTGCGTGCGCAGTCGGTGGAGTTCCAGGAACACGTTGACCTTCGCCCGCAGGACCCAGGGGTCGAACGGCTTGGTCAGGAAGTCCGCGGCTCCTGTCGCGTAGCCGCGGAAGGCGTAGCCGGACTTCTCCTCCGTACCCGTGAGGAAGATGATCGGGACGTCCTTGGTCTGGTCGAGCCGTTTGATGTTCGCGGCGGTCTCGAAGCCGTCCATGCCCGGCATCCGGATGTCGAGGAGGACCACGGCGAAGCGCTGACGCAGCAGCGCCTTCATCGCCTCCTCGCCCGAACGCGCCCGTACGATCGGCTCGTTGAGGGACCCCAGGACGGCCTCCAGGGCCGTCAGGTTGTCCTCCATGTCGTCGACCAGGAGTATGCCGGCGTGCCCCTCGGTCGTTGCCTCAGCGCTCATGGTGACGGTGCCTCACTCGGTCTCTTCCTCCGCGGCCGGTTCGACCGCACCCGGCTCCCATTCCTGCGCGCTCTCCGGGTCGAGGAGGGCGCAGACGACCGTCAGCAGCCGGTCGACGTCCACCGGCTTGGGCACGTAGTCGTTGGCGCCGCCCGCGATGGACTTCTCCCGGTCACCGGGCATCGCCTTCGCCGTCAGCGCGACGATCGGCAGGCCCGCCCAGCGCGGGGCGCGGCGGATGGCGGCGATGGTCTCGTAGCCGTCCAACTCGGGCATCATGATGTCCATCAGGACCAGCTCGACGTCCGGGTTGCGCTCCAGCGTCTCGATGCCCTCGCGGCCGTTCTCCGCGTACAGGACGGGCATGCCGACGCGGCCCAGGACATGGGTGAGCGCGAACACGTTGCGGATGTCGTCGTCCACGATGAGCACCCGCCGTCCGGGCAGCACCTGCCCCGCCCGGCCCGCCTTCCACGCCTCCAGCTTGATGGGCGCCGGCCAGGAGTCGTCCGCGTCGTGGGCGGCCGGGAACGGCTCGGACGACAGCTGCTGCGGCAGGGCCGGCATGCGCTCCTGTGCGGTCGGACCGGTCGCCGTGTGCCCGGGGCTCGCGACGGGGACGTACAGCGTGAACGTGGACCCCTTGCCGGTCTCGCTCTCCGCGACGATCCTGCCGCCCAGCAGGCCCGCGATCTCCCGGCTGATGAACAGGCCGAGGCCGGTGCCTCCGTACTTGCGGTTGGTGGTGCCGTCGGCCTGCTGGAACGCCTCGAAGATCACCGGGAGTTTCTCGCGGGCGATCCCGATGCCCGTGTCCGAGACCTGGAAGGCGATCACCTCGTCGCTGTCGCGGACCAGACGGTGCTCCGGGTCCTTCACCCGGCTCACCCGCAGCTCCACCCGGCCCGTCGCGGTGAACTTGATCGCGTTGGAGAGCAGGTTGCGCAGGATCTGCTGCAGCCGCTGCTCGTCCGAGTACATCTCGCGCGGTACGTCGTCGCCGACCGTCACCTCGAAGGCGAGGCCCCGGTCCAGGGTGAGCGGGCGGAAGGTGGCGTGGACGTAGTCGAGGAGCTTGATCAGCGGCAGCCTCTTCGGGCGTACGTCCATCCGGCCGGCCTCGATCTTCGACAGGTCCAGGATGTCGTTGATCAGCTGGAGCAGGTCCGAGCCCGAGCGGTGGATCGTGGTCGCGAACTGCACCTCCTGGTCGGAGAGCCGGCCGTCCGCGTTGTCCGAGAGCAGTCTCGCCAGGATCAGCAGTGAGTTCAGCGGCGTCCGCAGCTCGTGCGACATGTTCGCCAGGAACTCCGACTTGTACTGGGACGAGGTGGCCAGCAGGGCCGCCTTCTCCTCCAGTTCGGCGTTGGAGCGCTGCAACTCGGCCTGCTGCTTCTGGAGTTCGTCCGAGCGCTCCTGGAGCTGCATGGCCAGCCGCTGGGACTCGCCGAGCAGGGACTCCGTACGGGAGTTGGCGATGATGGTGTTGATCGCGACGCCGATCGTGTTCACGAACTGGTCGAAGAACGCCAGGTGCACGTCGGAGAAGCGGGAGAAGGACGCCAGCTCGATCACGCCGAGCAGCTTGTCCTCGAAGAGGATCGGGATGATCACGATCGTGGTGGGGGCCGCTTCCCCCAGCCCGCTGTAGATCCTGATGTAGTCCGGCGGGGCCTCCTCCACCAGGATCCGCTTCTTCTCGCGGGCCGCCTGGCGGACCAGGCCGTGCACGGGAAGGCCGCCCGTCTCGACCGTCGCGCCCTGCGCCGAGCCGTACCCCGCGATGTAGGCCAGGCCCTTGGCGGGCACGGGCGTACGCAGGGACGAGCCCTCCTCGTCCGGGTCGGCCAGGAAGAAGGCGCCGTACTGGGCGTTCACCAGCGGGGTCAGCTCGCGCAGGATCAGGTCGGCGACCTCCATCAGGTCGCGGTGGCCCTGCATCAGGGCAGCCAGACGGGCCAGGTTGGACTCCAGCCAGTCCTTCGCGCGGGTCGTCTCACGCAGGTTGGCCACCATCAGGTTGATGTTGTCCTTCAGCTCGGCGACCTCGCCCTGCGTCTCCACGGTGATCGAGCGGGACATGTCGCCCTGGGCCACGGCGGAGGCGACCTCGGCGATCGCGCGGACCTGGGTGGTGAGGTTGAGCGCGAGCTCGTTCACGTTCGTCGTCAGGCGCTTCCAGGTGCCGTACACGCCCTCGACCCGGGCCTGGCCGCCGAGCCGGCCCTCCGAGCCGACCTCGCGGGCGACACGGGTCACCTCGGAGGAGAAGGACGACAGCGTGTCGACCATGGTGTTGATGGTGGTCTTCAGCTCCAGGATCTCGCCGCGGGCGTCCACGTCGATCTTCTTCGACAGGTCGCCCTGGGCGACGGCCGTCGCCACCTGGGCGATGTTGCGGACCTGCGAAGTGAGGTTGTCCGCCATGTAGTTGACGTTGTCGGTCAGGTCGCGCCAGACGCCGCTCACGCCGCGCACCTGTGCCTGGCCGCCGAGGTTGCCGTCGGTGCCGACCTCGCGGGCGACCCTCGTCACCTCGTCGGCGAAGGCGCGCAGCTGCTCCACCATCGTGTTGACGGTGTCCTTCAGCTCCAGGATCTCGCCGCGGGCGTCGACCGTGATCTTCTTGGACAGGTTGCCGTTGGCGACGGCGGTGGTCACCTGGGCGATGTTGCGGACCTGCGACGTCAGGTTCAGCGCCATGAAGTTGACGTTGTCCGTGAGGTCCTTCCAGACACCGCTCACGCCGCGCACCTGCGCCTGGCCGCCGAGGTTGCCCTCGGTGCCGACCTCGCGGGCGACGCGGGTGACCTCGTCGGCGAAGGCGGAGAGCTGGTCGACCATGGTGTTGATGGTGGTCTTCAGCTCCAGGATCTCGCCCTTCGCCTCCACCGTGATCTTCTTGCCGAGGTCGCCCTGGGCCACGGCGGTGGAGACGAGCGCGATGTTGCGGACCTGGGAAGTCAGGTTGTCCGCCATGTAGTTGACGTTGTCGGTGAGGTCCTTCCAGACACCGGAGACGCCCCGCACCTGGGCCCGGCCGCCGAGGTTGCCGTCGGTGCCGACCTCGCGGGCGACCCTCGTCACCTCGTCGGCGAAGGCGGAGAGCTGGTCGACCATGGTGTTGATGGTCGACTTCAGCTCCAGGATCTCGCCCTGGGCGTCGACCGTGATCTTCTGACTGAGGTCGCCGTTGGCGACGGCGGTGGTCACCTGGGCGATGTTCCGTACCTGTGAGGTCAGGTTCGACGCCATGAAGTTGACGTTGTCCGTGAGGTCCTTCCAGACGCCGCTCACACCCCGTACCTGGGCCCGGCCGCCCAACTGCCCCTCGGTGCCGACCTCGCGGGCGACGCGGGTCACCTCGTCGGCGAAGGCGGAGAGCTGGTCGACCATGGTGTTCACGGTGAGCTTCAGTTCGAGCAGCTCGCCGGTCGCCTCGACCGTCACCGTGCGGGTCAGGTCGCCGCGGGCCACCGCCGTGGTCACCAGGGCGATGTCACGGACCTGTGCGGTCAGCCGGGACGCCATCGTGTTGACCGCCTCGGTCACGTCCCGCCAACTGCCCGACAGGCCCTGCACCTTGGCCCGTCCGCCGAGCCGCCCCTCGGTGCCGACCTCGCGGGCGACCTGGGTCACCTCACCCGTGAACAGGGACAGCTGGTCGACCATCTTGTTCACGGTCCGGCCGAGCCGCCGCAGGTCGCCGCGTAACTGGCGGCTGCCGTCGTGCAGATCGACCCGCTGGGTCAGATCGCCGCCGGCGACCGCGTCGAGCACGCGCGTGGCGTTGGCCGCCGGGGCGACCAGGGCGTCGAGCACCTGGTTGACGTCGTTGACCCGGGACGTCCACGCGCCCTGTCCGGGGCTGGCCGAGAGCCGCTCGTCGAGCCGGCCGTGCCGGACCAGTTCCCGCTTCACGCGCTGCACCTCCGTGTTGAAGTGCAGGCTCCGGTCCATGATCTGGTTGAAGACCGCGGTGAGTTCGGCGGCGATGCCCTGCCCGGTCTCCGGCGCCTTGGTGAAGTCGCCGTCCCGCGCGGCGGTCATCGCGGCGAGGAGAGCACGCAGTTCGGATGCTCGGATTTGCTCCGGTTTCTGTCCGTATTCGAGCACGCGCGGTGCACGGTTCTCACTCATGGTGGCCCACTTCGGTAACTCGGCGCTTATGGGCGCGGCCAGTCTGTCACTCTGTCCGGACCGACGGAGGCCTATTCGTCCGAACTGCTCGGGGAGCCGGCCATGGGGGCCATACCCACGCAACGGGAGACCGTTTCCCGTGCCTGTGATGCGCCTGCGCACCGGGTCGCGGGGAACGGTGATCCGCCCGCGGGCGGGGCCGCGGAGAACCACGCCGCGCCTGTGGGCGGGGCCGCGGAGCAGCGGCCCGAGGTGTGTACGACGCTGCCCGGGAGCCCGCTCGCGCCCAGCTCCGCGCGGGCGCTGATGCGCGCCGCGTTCGCCGACTGGGCGCGCCTCGGGCTGGTGGGCGGGGAGCGGCTGGCCGACGACGCGATGATCGTCGTCAGCGAACTCGTCACCAACGCCGTCGTGCACGCCGGCACCGACCTCGATCTGGTCTGCCACTTGGAGGACACCGGGGCGCTCGTCATCGAGGTCTGCGACCACCACCCCTCGCGCGCCCCGCGCGACCACGGCACGGAGAGGCCGTACGAGACAGCACGCGAGCACGGCACCGGGACGCCGTACGAGACGCCGGAGTACGGGCGCGGCCTGCGCCTGGTCGCCGCGCTCGCCGAGAGCTGGGGCGTCACCTACCGCACCGGCGCGAAGACGGTGTGGGCGCGGCTGCCGGCCGAGGGGAGCGCGGCCTCCGGCGAGATCGCGGCGTACGCCGGCGAGCGCGCCCCGGAGCGCGGGCTGCACGTCGCCGAGATCCTCGCACCGGAGCCGCCGCCGCTCTCCGCCGCGCCCGACCGGTGGGACCCGCATCGCGCCGAGCGCGACCGGGACTGGCTGGGCCGGGGCGCGCTGTCCTTCCTGGCCGAGGCCTCCGACCTGCTCGCCGGACAGCTCGACGAGAACCTGGTCGCCGCCCTCACCGGGCAGCTGATCGTGCCGCGGCTCGCCGACTGGTGCGCGGTGTGGCTGGAGGACGAGTCGACCGGGCGCCGGGCCGGGAACGGGGGCGGCTGGGGCGACGGGACCGGAGGGGCCGGGCCGCGGCTGGCCCGGGTCTGGCACGGCAGCGAGAACCGCATGGAGGAACTGCGCCGGGCCCTGGAGAAGGACCCGCCGTGCCCGCGGGACGACGCACTGCGGTCCGGACCCGAGCCGTACCCCTGGCCGGGCGAGGCGCTCGGCCCGGGCGGCGCGCACGGCGCCGCGCTCGCCTACCGGCTGATCGCGGGCGGCCGGCCGCTGGGCACACTGGTCATCGGGCGGTGCGGGCTGCCGTGCTTCCCCGACGAGATCACCGGGCTCGTCGAGGACCTCGGCCGCCGGGTCGCCCTCGCCATCGGCGCCGCCCGCCAGTACGAGCGCCAGGCCACCATCAGCGCCGTGCTGCAACGCGGGCTGCTGCCCGGCGCGGTCGCCGAGATCCCCGGGCTGCGCAGCGCGCTCGTCTACGAGCCGTGCGACAAGGGCGGCCCCAGCGGCGACTTCTACGACCTGTTCCCGGCCGGCGACGGCCGCTGGTGCTTCGCCGTCGGCGACGTGCAGGGCAAGGGCCCGGAGGCGGCCGTGGTGATCGGGCTCGCCCGCCCCTGGCTGCGCCTGCTCGCCCGCGACGGCTACCGCGTCGCCGACGTCCTCGACCGCCTCAACCAGCTCCTCCTCGACGACGCGACCGAGGCGGCGGACGCGGCGGCCCGCGCGCTGGTGGCCGCGGGCGGTCGTGCCGTGGCCCCCGGCGACGGTCCCCAGACCCGCTTCCTCTCCCTGCTCTACGGCGAACTGGTCCCCTTCGACGGCGGCGTCCGCTGCACCCTCGCCTCCGCCGGTCACCCGTTGCCGCTGGTCCTCGGACCCGACGGCGAGGTCCGCACGGCCGCGCAGCCGCAGACCCTGCTCGGGGTCGTCGAGGACGCGACGTACACCAGCGAGACCATCGAGCTGGGGCCGGGCGACAGCCTGCTGTGCGTCACCGACGGGGTGACCGAGCGGCGCTCCGGCTCCCGCCAGTTCGACGACGGGGACGGGCTGGCGCAGGCGCTCGCCGGGTGCGTGGGACTGAGCGCCGAGCTGATCGCGGAGCGGATCAGACGGCTGGTGCACGAGTTCGGCGGACGGCCGCCGGAGGACGACCTGGCGCTGCTGGTGCTGCAGGCCGAGTGACGCGCTCCGGAGCTTCCCCGCCGGTGCTGGACAATGAAGGCATGCCTTCCGCTCTCCCCGACGGCGAGCCCGTACCCGCCGACGGCACGCTGCCCGCGTCCGCGCTCGCCGGGGCCGCCGACCGACCTCTCGGGTTCTACCTCCACGTCCCGTACTGCGCGACCCGCTGCGGCTACTGCGACTTCAACACCTACACCGCCACCGAGCTGCGCGGCACCGGCGGCGTGCTCGCCTCCCGCGAGAACTACGCGGACACGCTGACCGACGAGATCCGCCTGGCCCGCAAGGTGCTGGGCGACGACCCGCGCGAGGCCCGCACGGTCTTCGTCGGCGGCGGCACGCCCACCCTGCTTCCCGCCGCGGACCTCGTACGGATGCTGGCGGCGATCCGCGACGAGTTCGGCCTGGCGGCCGACGCCGAGATCACGACGGAGGCGAACCCGGAGTCGGTCGACCCCGCCTACCTGGAGACCCTGCGGCAGGGCGGCTTCAACCGCATCTCCTTCGGCATGCAGAGCGCGAAGCAGCACGTGCTGCGCGTGCTGGACCGCACCCACACGCCGGGGCGTCCCGAGGCATGCGTGGCAGAGGCGCGCGCGGCCGGCTTCGAGCACGTCAACCTCGACCTGATCTACGGCACCCCGGGCGAGTCGGACGACGACTGGCGCGCCTCCCTGGACGCGGCGCTGGGCGCGGGCCCCGACCACATCAGCGCGTACGCGCTCATCGTCGAGGAGGGCACCCAGCTCGCCCGCCGCATCCGCCGGGGCGAGGTCCCGATGACGGACGACGACGTCCACGCGGACCGCTACCTGATCGCGGAGGACCGGCTGTCGGCGGCGGGCTTCGACTGGTACGAGGTGTCGAACTGGGCCACGTCGACCGAGGGCCGCTGCCTCCACAACGAGCTCTACTGGCGCGGCGCCGACTGGTGGGGCGCGGGGCCCGGCGCGCACAGCCACGTCGGCGGGGTGCGCTGGTGGAACGTGAAGCATCCGGGCGCGTACGCGGCGGCGCTGGCCTCCGGCCGCTCCCCGGGCGCGGGCCGCGAGCTCCTCTCGGAGGAGGACCGCAGGGTCGAGCGCATCCTGCTGGAGCTGCGCCTGCGGGAGGGGGTGCCGTTGGAGCTGCTGCGCCCCGACGGCCTCGCGGCGTCGCGCCGGGCACTGTCGGAGGGGCTTCTGCAGGAGAAGCCGTACGGCGAGGGCCGCGCGGTGCTGACGCTGCGGGGGCGGTTGTTGGCGGACGCCGTGGTCAGGGACTTGGTGGACTGATCACTCCGGCGGGTGAATCCGTGCGGAACGCCGGTTCGGTCCCTAACCTGATTCGTAGGCTGCCGCCGACAGTACGCGGCGGATATGGAGGGTCACGGAGATGACCGCTGTGGACGAGCGCGGGATGACCAAGTTGTTCGAGGAGCTCGAGCCTCCCGAGGGTGTCAAAGTCGAGCTTCTCCGGGGGGAAATCGTGATGATGGCCAGCCCTGATCTGGTGCACAACGTGATCGTCGAAGAGGTGTTGGACCAGATTCCGCGCAAACGATGGGCCCGTCTCCAGACCCAGGACGTCGACATCCTCGACGAGGCCAGCGAGCCGGTGCCGGACTTGGTGGTCTTGGAGCGCGAAGCCATGCCAGGTTCAGGCCGACTTCTGCCGTGCTCGCTGATCACGATGGTCGTTGAGGTCGTCTCCAAGACCAGTGTCGCGCGAGACTACGAAGTCAAGCGGTCGATCTATGCTGCCGGCAAAGTGCCCGCCTACCTCATCGTCGACCCGATCATGGCCCAGTGCGTCCTGTTGACGAAGCCCGTCGGAGAGGGAGAGCGCGCCGACTACCAGGTGCAACAGGTCACGAAGTTCGGTGACCCGCTCCCGCTGGAGGTTCTGGGGCTCGAACTGGACACCGGGGACTTCGGAACGTTCCCCGGCGTCAAGCCCCACCGCTATCCGTAACGAAATCGATCAACTCCTCCACCCGCCCCAGAAGTTCCGGCTCCAGATCCTTGTAAGACCCCACCCGCCCCAGAATCCCCTGCCAGGCCGCCCCCGTGTTCTCCGGCCACTCCAGCGCCCGGCACACCCCCGTCTTCCAGTCCTGACCGTGCGGCACCCGCGGCCAGCCCGTGATGCCCAGGGACGACGGCTTCACCGCCTCCCAGATGTCGATGTACGGGTGGCCCACCACCAGCGCGTGCTCGGTCGTCACCGACTGCGCGATGCGCCACTCCTTCGTGCCCGGCACCAGGTGGTCCACCAGGACGCCCAGCCGTGCGTCCGGACCCGGTGCGAAGTCGGCCACGATCGACGGCAGGTCGTCGACGCCCTCCAGGTACTCCACGACCACGCCCTCGATGCGCAGGTCGTCGCCCCACACCTTCTCGACCAGTTCCGCGTCGTGCCGGCCCTCGACGTAGATGCGCCCGGCGCGGGCCACGCGTGCCCGGGCGCCGGGGACGGCGACCGAACCGGAGGCCGTACGGGCGGGACGTGGCGGAGCCGAGGACGACGGACGCACCAGGGTCACCACGCGCCCCTCCAGGAGGAAGCCCCGCGGCGCCAGCGGGAACACGCGGTGCTTGCCGAAGCGGTCCTCCAGGGTCACCGTGCCCGCCTCGCAGCGGATCACCGCGCCGCAGAAACCGGTGCCGGGCTCCTCCACCACCAGGCCGGGCTCCGCCGGGACCTCAGGGACGGGTTTCGGCCTCTTCCATGGCGGGGTCAGGTCGGAGGAATACGGACGGAGGCGCGGGCCCGAAGGGCCCTCGTTGGAAGGGTGGTGGCCGGAGACGGGCGGGCGCATTCGGATGACGATAGGAGAAGCGCCTGGGTGATCATGGCGACACGCCGAAACGCGCCGCCAGCTCGTCGCGCTGCCCGCGCACGAACTCCGCGTCCACCACCGCTCCGTGACCGGGTACGTACAGCGCGTCCTCGCCGCCCAGGGCCAGCAGCCGGTCCAGGGCCGCGGGCCACTGCGACGGTACGGCGTCGGGGCCCGCCTGCGGCTCCCCGGACTCCTCGACCAGGTCGCCGCAGAAGACGACCTCCCGGTCGCCCGGAGCCGCTCCCGGGACCAGGATCGCCAGGTCGTACGCCGTGTGCCCCGGGCCCACGTTCGCCAGCAGCGCCTGGCGGCCGCCGCCCAGGTCCAGCGTCCACTCGCCGGAGACCAGGTGGCGGGGCGGGGCGAGGGCGGCGGCCGCCTCCTCCGCGTGAGGGGCCGGAAGGCCGCCCCGGATCGCGTCCCGGCGCAGCTCCTCGCGCTCGTACGCGAACGCCGTGTCCATGCCCACCGCCGCGAACACCTCCGCGTCCGGGAACGCCGCCGCGCCGAAGACGTGGTCGAAGTGGGGATGCGTGAGAGCGAGATGGGTCACACGATGGCCGGCCAGTTCCTGCGCCCGCGCGCGGATCCGCGCCCCCTCCGCGAGGCTCGATCCCGCGTCCACGACGAGCGCCGAGCCCTCGCCGAGCACCAGCCCCGCCGTGCAGTCCCAGCCGGGCAGGCGGCACCGGCCGACCCCCGTGGCCACCCGCTCCCACCCGGCCTCTTCCCAAGTCACCGTCATACCGCGACGCTAGCGGTGAGCCCCGTACCGGGCGTGGCGCTGCGACGACCGGCCTTGCCTGTGCCGTACCCCTCGGCCGTACACTTGGCCGGGGAACGTTGGCACTCGTATGCACAGAGTGCCAGGTGACAGGCAACGGGGACGACGACTTCCGGAGGTGAGCGCGATGCTGAGCGAACGCAGACTCCAAGTGTTGCGCGCCATCGTCCAGGACTACGTCGGCACCGAGGAGCCCGTGGGCTCGAAGGCGCTCACCGAGCGGCACCGGCTCGGGGTGTCCCCGGCCACCGTCCGCAACGACATGGCAGCCCTGGAGGACGAGGGGTTCATCGCCCAGCCGCACACCAGCGCCGGGCGCATCCCCACCGACAAGGGCTACCGGCTGTTCGTCGACAAGCTCGCGGGCGTCAAGCCGATGAGCGGGCCCGAGCGGCGCGCGATCCAGAACTTCCTCGACGGGGCCGTGGACCTCGACGACGTCGTGGCCCGTACGGTACGGCTGCTCGCGCAGCTCACCCGGCAGGTCGCCGTCGTGCAGTACCCCTCCCTGACCCGCTCGACCGTGCGGCACGTGGAGCTGCTGTCCCTCGCGCCCGCGCGGGTGATGCTCGTGCTGATCACGGACACCGGCCGGGTCGAGCAGCGGATGGTTGACTGCCCGGCGCCCTGCGGTGATGCGACCCTGGCGGATCTGCGGGCCCGGCTCAACAGCCGGGTCGCGGGCCGGCGCTTCACGGACGTCCCCCGTCTCGTGGAGGACCTGCCGGATGCCTTCGAGGTCGAGGATCGCGGTACGGTCTCGGCGGTGCTCTCCACCCTGTTGGAGACACTGGCCGAGGAGAACGAGGAGCGGCTGATGATCGGCGGTACCGCCAATCTGACCCGCTTCGGACATGACTTCCCCCTCACCATCCGTCCGGTGCTCGAGGCGCTGGAGGAGCAGGTCGTGCTCCTCAAGTTGCTTGGAGAGGCCGGGGATTCGGGCATGACCGTGCGCATCGGGCACGAGAATGCTTACGAGGGACTCAACTCCACCTCGGTGGTGTCGGTGGGCTACGGTTCGGGCGGCGAGGCAGTCGCCAAGCTCGGCGTGGTCGGACCGACCCGCATGGATTACCCGGGAACGATGGGAGCGGTACGCGCAGTGGCACGGTACGTCGGACAGATCCTGGCGGAGTCGTAAGTGGCCACGGACTTCTACGCCGTTCTCGGCGTGCGTCGCGACGCGTCGCAGGATGAGATCAAGAAGGCCTTCCGTAGGCTCGCCCGCGAGCTGCACCCGGACGTCAACCCGGATCCGAAGACCCAGGAGCGGTTCAAGGAGATCAACGCCGCTTATGAGGTGTTGTCGGACCCGCAGAAGAAGCAGGTCTACGACCTCGGCGGCGACCCGCTCTCGCAGGCCGGCGGAGCCGGTGCGGGCGCGGGTGCGGGTGGCTTCGGAGCCGGGGGCTTCGGCAACTTCTCGGACATCATGGACGCGTTCTTCGGCACGGCGTCGCAGCGCGGGCCGCGCTCGCGCACCCGCCGGGGCCAGGACGCGATGATCCGGCTGGAGGTCGAACTCGACGAGGCGGCCTTCGGCACGACGAAGGACATCCAGGTCGACACGGCGGTCGTCTGCAACACCTGCAACGGTGAGGGCGCCGCGCCGGGCACGACCGCCCAGACATGTGACATGTGCCGCGGCCGCGGCGAGGTGTCGCAGGTCACCCGGTCCTTCCTGGGCCAGGTCATGACCTCGCGCCCGTGCCCGCAGTGCCAGGGCTTCGGCACGGTCGTCCCCACGCCGTGCCCGGAGTGCGCCGGCGACGGCCGGGTCCGCTCGCGTCGGACCCTGACCGTCAAGATCCCGGCCGGTGTCGACAACGGCACCCGCATCCAGCTCGCCGGTGAGGGCGAGGTCGGGCCGGGCGGCGGTCCGGCCGGCGACCTGTACGTCGAGATCCACGAGCTGCCGCACTCGACCTTCCAGCGGCGCGGCGACGACCTGCACTGCACGGTCACGATCCCGATGACGGCGGCGGCCCTCGGCACCAAGGTGCCGTTGGAGACGCTGGACGGCATGGAGGAGGTCGACATCCGGCCCGGCACCCAGTCCGGCCAGTCGATCCCGCTGCACGGCCGGGGCATCACGCACCTGCGCGGCGGCGGCCGGGGCGACCTCATCGTCCACGTCGAGGTCCAGACCCCGACCAAGCTCGACCCCGAGCAGGAGCGCGTCCTGCGCGAGCTGTCCAAGCTGCGCGGCGAGGAGCGGCCCCAGGGCCAGTTCCAGCCGGGTCAGCAGGGGCTGTTCTCGCGCTTGAAGGATGCGTTCAACGGTCGCTGATGCGAGCGGCCGGTGCGGCCGGGGGTCCGGGGGTCGCTCCCCGGGCAGGCACAGTCAGCCGGGTCGGCAGGGGCTGTTCTCGCGGCTGAAGGACGCCTTCAACGGGCGCTGATCCGCCCCGCCCGACAGGGGTCTGTGCCAAGGGACGGCCCGATTCGGACTTGTTCGGAGGACGTGACAACATGCCGTCATGTCCTCCGCACTGACCGATCTCTTCCCTCATCCGATCGTGCAGGCCCCGATGGCGGGCGGCGTCTCCGTCCCGCGGCTCGCCGCCGCCGTGTCCGAGGCGGGCGGCCTCGGGTTCCTCGCCGCGGGGTACAAGACCGCCGACGGTATGTACCAGGAGATCAAGCAGCTGCGAGGGCTCACGGGCCGCCCCTTCGGGGTCAACCTGTTCATGCCGCAGCCGGAGTACGCCGACGCCGCCTCGGTGGGCGTCTACGCCCACCAGCTGTCCGGCGAGGCCGCCTGGTACGGGACCGAGCTCGGCGACCCGGACAGCGGCCGCGACGACGGCTACGAGGTCAAGCTGGCCGTGCTCCTCGACAACCCGGTGCCGGTGGTCTCCTTCCACTTCGGCGTCCCGAGCCGCGAGGTCGTCGACTCCCTGCACCGCGTCGGCACCTTCGTCCTGGCCGCAGCGACCACGGTCGAGGAGGCCCTCGCGGTACGGCGCTCCGGCGCCGACGCCGTGATCGCCCAGGGCGTGGAGGCCGGCGGCCACCAGGGCACCCACCGCGACCACCCGGAGAACGACGGCGCCGGCATCGGCATCGGGCTGCTCTCCCTCGTCGCCCAGATCCGCGAGACCGTGGACATCCCCGTCGTCGCCGCCGGCGGCATCATGCGCGGCAGCCAGATAGCGGCCGTCCTCGCGGCGGGCGCGAGCGCCGCCCAGCTCGGCACCGCGTTCCTCGCCACTCCCGAGTCCGGCGCCAGCGACCTGCACAAGCAGGCGCTCACCAACCCCCTGTTCGCCCGTACCGAGTTGACCCGGGCCTTCTCCGGCCGCCCGGCCCGCGGCCTGGTGAACCGGTTCCTGCGCGAGCACGGCCGGTACGCCCCCGCCGCCTACCCCGAGATCCACCACCTCACCTCGCCGCTGCGCAAGGCCGCCGCCAAGGCCGGCGACGCGCAGGGCATGGCGCTGTGGGCGGGGCAGGGCCACCGGCTGGCCCGCGACCTGCCCGCCGGACAGCTGGTCCATGTGCTCGCCGGTGAACTCGCCGCCGCTCAGACGGCGTTGACGGCCGGAGGCGGTGCCCGATGACCGCTCCCGTCTTCGTCGTCGAACACCTCCCCGAGGGCGCCGCCGGACCGTACGTCCTCGACGGCCCCGAGGGGCGGCACGCGGTCTCCGTGAAGCGGCTGCAGCCCGGGGAGGCCGTCGTCCTCACCGACGGCGCCGGGCGCTGGGCGGAGTGCGAGGTGACCGGCACCGAGGGCAAGGACCGGCTCGTCGTCGACCTGCGCGAGGTCTGCGAGGAGCCGGTCGAGTCCCCGCGCATCACCGTCGTCCAGGCGCTGCCCAAGGGCGACCGCGGCGAACTCGCCGTGGAGACCATGACCGAGGTCGGCGTCGACGCCATCGTGCCGTGGGCGGCCTCGCGCTGCATCACCCAGTGGAAGGGCGAGCGTGGGCTGAAGGCGCTCGGCAAGTGGCGGGCCACCGCCCGCGAGGCCGGCAAGCAGTCCCGCCGGGTCCGCTTCCCCGAGGTCGCGGACGCGGCAACGACCAAGCAGGTGGCCGAACTTCTCGCGCGCGCCGACTTCGCCGCCGTGCTCCACTCCGACTTCGAGACCGTCAGCGAACCGCTCGCCACCGCCCAACTCCCCACCGAGGGCGAGATCGTGCTGGTCGTCGGCCCCGAAGGCGGCGTGTCCACCGAGGAGTTGGCGGTCTTCCAGGAGGCGGGGGCCAAGGCTTACGTTCTCGGGCGTAGCGTGCTGCGCACATCGACCGCGGGAACCGCCGCGGCGGCGCTGCTCCTGGGCCGTACCGGCCGCTGGGACTGAGAACGGGAAGCGAACCTCATGGAACTCGCCCAAGTCCGCCTGCTCGTCACCGACTTCCCCGCCTGCTACCGCTTCTACGCCGAGATCCTCGGCCTGAGGCCGCAGTCCGGCGCGACCGAGGGGCCGTACGAGAAGTTCAGTCCCGCCGCCGGCTCCGCGGGCATCGCCCTGCAGGACCGGGCGATGATGGCCGAGCTGCTCGGTGAACTCGGCGACACGGCGACCGGGCACCGCTCGCTGGTCGTGCTGCGCGTCGACGACCTCGACGCCTACTGCGAGCAGATCGCCACGCGCGGCGGCGTCCTCGTGCACGGCCCGGCCCCGCTGACGGACCGCATGCGCGTCGCCCATCTCAAGGACCCGGAGGGCAACCTCGTGGAGCTCCAGGAGTGGCTGCTGCTGCGCGGCTGATGCCACGCGAGGGTGATGCGCCCGAACGCGTGAGTGGCCGTATGTGCCCTACCGCCCCGCTCGGGTCGGTGGCACGCTGCCCTGTATGGGGGCATCGAGGTGCATTCGGCGCCGGTCGCGCGGGACGCGGGCGGCGGCCGTGGCGGGGATCGGCGTGCTGGCCGTCGGCACGCTCGCGGGCTGCAAGGCGGGGGATGTGAACTCCGTGACGGTGGCGTACACCACCGACCGGACCGCGACGGCGGAGCTTCAGCGGAAGCATGTCGACGTGCGCTGGCTCAGCTGCACCGGCGACTACGGCAGGGCCGCCACTTCCACACGTACGCCGTCGCCCTCCGAGACGGCCGCCGTCTCCGTCGACTGCCAGGGGCAGACCAAGGACGGGCGCAAGATCACCGTCACCGGCAAGGTCACCCGGGCCGTCGGCGGGGCGTGCGTGCGCGGCGATCTGACCGCCGAGGTGGGCGGCAAGGAGTGGTTCCACGTCCGGGGCCTCGGCAACTGCGACGCGACCCCCGGCCCGGGCTTCAGCCCGCCCGCCACCCACCGGCCTCCGGGCGGAGGGCAGCCCGGACCCACCGTCACCGTGACCGTCACCCGGACCGTCTGGTGCAAGGGTGATCCCCAGTGCTGGCCGGTCGAGGGCAAGTGATCGGAACCGGGTCCACGGGCGCGGTTCGGTGCGTAGGGTGACCGGATGACTGGGGCCACAGCGACGGGTTCGGCCGGGGCGTCGGGTGCGACGGGGTCGGCCTCGTATCTCCGATTCCCGCATCTGCACGGCGACTTGGTCGCCTTCACCGCCGAGGACGACGTGTGGCTCGCGCCCCTCGACGGCGGCCGGGCCTGGCGGGTCAGCGCCGACAACGTGCCCGTGACCCAGCCCCGCATCTCACCCGACGGCACGACCGTCGCCTGGACCTCCACCCGCGACGGCGCCCCCGAGGTGCACATCGCGCCGGTGACCGGCGGACCCGCCAATCGGCTGACGTACTGGGGGAGTTGGGGCACCCGGGTGTGCGGCTGGACCCCCGACGGAGAGGTCCTCGCGCTGAGCGCCCAGGGCCAGCCCAGCCTGCGTCGTACCTGGGCGCACGCCGTCCCGCTCGACGGCGGCCCCGCGACCACCCTGCCCTACGGGCCCGTCGGCGACGTCGCGTTCGGGCCGTCCACGGTCCTGCTGTCCGCGCCGATGGGCTGCGAGGCCGCCTGGTGGAAGCGCTACCGGGGCGGTACGGCGGGCAAGTTGTGGATCGACAGGGACGTCCGCGACGGTGAAGGTGCCGGGATATCCGGGGAGTTCGTACGGCTGCACGAGGAGCTGGACGGGAACATCGAGTACCCGATGTGGGTGGGGATGGTCCCCCCTGATCGAGCGGAGCCGAGATCTTGGGGGAGGATCGGCTTCCTGTCCGACCACGAGGGCACCGGCGCCGTCTACTCCTCGCTCGCCGACGGATCCGACCTGCGCCGCCACACCCCCCTCGACGGCTTCTACGCCCGGCACGCCGCTACCGACGGCCACCGTGTCGTGTACACGAGCGCCGGTGAACTGTGGCTGCTCGACGACCTGGAGGGCGCCGAGCCCCGGCGGCTCGACATCCGGCTGGGCGGATCGCGCGTCGACCTGCAGCCGTACCCGGTGGACGCGGCACGCTGGTTCGGGGCAGCGTCCCCCGGCCACACCGCGCGCGGCAGCGCGGTCTGTGTGCGCGGCGCCGTCCACTGGGTCACCCACCGCTCCGGACCCGCCCGCGCGCTCGCCGCCCGGCCCGACGTCCGGGCCCGGCTGCCGCGCACCTTCCGCGCCGACGGCGAGGAATGGGTGGTGTGGGTGACGGACGCCGAGGGCGACGACGCCCTGGAGTTCGCCCCGGCGACCGGCCTCGCCCCCGGCGCGATCCCCAGACGCCTCGCCGCCGGACAGCTCGGCCGGGTGCTCGCCCTGGCCATGGCACCCGACGGCAGCCGGGCCGCCGTCGCCGCGCACGACGGACGGCTGCTGCTCGTCGAACGGGAGACCGGCGAGGTGCGCGAGGTCGACCGCAGCGAGGACGGCAACGTCTCCGGGCCGGTCTTCTCCCCCGACTCGGCGTGGCTCGCCTGGGCGCACCCCGGCCCGCGCCCCCTGTCCCAGCTCCGCATCGCCCACACCACCGACCTGTCGGTCACCGAGGCGACCCCGCTGCGCTTCCAGGACTACGCGCCCGCCTTCACCCACGACGGCAAGCACCTCGTCTTCCTGTCGACCCGCTCCTTCGACCCGGTCTACGACGAGCACGTCTTCGACCTGGCCTTCGTGGTCGGCGACCGCCCGCACCTGATCACCCTGGCCGCGACCACGCCCTCGCCGTTCGGCCCGCAGCGCCACGGCCGCCCCTTCGAGACACCCGACCGGGACGAGACCCCCGACAGCGAGGGCACCCCCGCGACCCGCGTCGACCTGGAGGGCCTCGCCGACCGGATCGTGCCCTTCCCGGTCGAGGCCGCCCGCTATTCCAACCTGCGCGCCGCCAAGGACGGCGTGCTGTGGCTGCGGCACCCGGTGCGCGGCGTCCTCGGCGCCTCCCGCGCCACCCCCGACGACCCGGACCCCAAGACAGAGCTGGAGCGCTACGACCTCGCCCAGCGACGGGTGGAGCATCTCGCCGCCGACGCCGACCACTTCGAGGTCAGCGGCGACGGCAAGCGCGTCCTGCTGTGGGCCGACGGCCGGCTCAGGGTCGTACCCGGCGACCGCCGGGCCGCCCCCGACGACGACGGCGACACGAGCGTCACGGTCGACCTCACCCGGGTGCGGCAGAGCGTCGACCCGGCTGCCGAGTGGCGCCAGATGTACGACGAGGCCGGGCGCATCATGCGCGACCAGTTCTGGCGGCCCGACCTGGGCGGCGTCGACTGGGACGGCGTCCTCGACCGCTACCGCCCCGTCCTCGCGCGCGTCGCTACCCACGACGACCTGGTCGACCTGCTGTGGGAGGTGCAGGGCGAACTCGGCACCTCGCACGCCTATGTCCAGCCGCGCGGCCCATACGGTGACGGGGCCCGGCAGGGCCTGCTCGGCGCCGACATCTCCCGCCACCCGGACGGCAGTTGGCGCATCGAGCGCATCCTGCCCTCGGAGACCTCCGACCCCAACGCCCGCGCCCCCCTCGCCGCGCCCGGTGTCGCGGTGCGCGCCGGGGACGCGATCGTGGCGGTCGCCGGGCACCCGGTCGACCCCGTGACCGGACCGGGTCCGCTGCTCGTCGGCACCGCCGGAAAGCCGGTCGAGCTGACCGTCTCGCCCGCCGGTGGCGGCGACCTGCGCCACACGGTGGTGGTGCCCGTCGCCGACGAGGAGCCCCTGCGCTACCACGCGTGGGTCGCCGGCCGGCGGTCCTACGTCCACGAGCGCTCCGGCGGCCGGCTCGGCTACCTCCACGTGCCCGACATGCAGGCCCCCGGCTGGGCCCAGATCCACCGCGACCTGCACATCGAGGTCGCCCGTGAGGGACTCGTCGTCGACGTCCGGGAGAACCGCGGCGGGCACACCTCCCAACTCGTCGTGGAGAAGCTGGCCCGGCGGATCGTCGGCTGGGACGTGCCGCGCGGGCTGCGGCCCGCCAGCTACCCGCGGGACGCGCCCCGCGGGCCCGTGGTCGCCGTCGCCAACGAGTTCTCCGGCTCCGACGGCGACATCGTCAACGCGGCGATCCGCGCCCTGGGCATCGGGCCGGTGGTCGGCACGCGCACATGGGGCGGTGTGATCGGCATCGACTACCGGTACCGGCTGGTCGACGGCACACAGGTCACCCAGCCCAAGTACGCCACCTGGCTGGAGGGTTACGGCTGGGACGTGGAGAACCACGGGGTGGACCCCGACGTCGAGGTGGTGATGCGACCGCAGGACTGGGCGGCGGACCGGGACACACAGCTGGACGAGGCGATCTCGCTGGCGCTGGCCTCGCTGGAGTCGACGCCGGCGAAGACGCCGCCCGAGTTGCCGTGACCGTGCGGGGGTTCCGCGCACACCGGACGGGCTGGTTTCCCCTCACCCTCGCTACCATGCACCCGTACCGGATCATCCAGTGTGAGGAGGCCTGATGGCAGGGGAGCCGCAGGAGGACTGCCTGTTCTGCAAGATCGTCGCAGGACAGATCCCGGCGACCATCGTCCGTGAGACGGAGACGACCGTCGCCTTCCGGGACATCAACCCCCAGGCACCCACCCACGTCCTGGTGATCCCGAAGGTGCACTACCGGGACGCGGCCGAACTCGCCGCCGCCGAACCGGCCGTCGCCGCCGACATACTGCGCGAGGCGCGGGAGGTCGCCGACGAGGACAAGCTGGAGAGCTACCGCCTCGTCTTCAACACCGGCAGCGGTGCCGGCCAGACCGTCTGGCACGCCCACGCGCACGTCCTCGGCGGCCGCGGCATGCAGTGGCCCCCCGGGTAAGTCGCCGTGTCCGTCCGTGAACTGGTGGTCCTCGGCACCGCCAGCCAGGTTCCCACCCGGCACCGCAACCACAACGGCTACCTGCTGCGCTGGGACGGCGAGGGAATCCTCTTCGACCCCGGCGAGGGCACGCAGCGCCAGATGCTGCGTGCCGGGGCCGCCGCGCACGACCTGAACCGGATCTGCGTCACGCACTTCCACGGCGACCACTCGCTGGGCCTGGCCGGTGTCATCCAGCGGATCAACCTGGACAGGGTGCCGCACGAGATCACCGCCCACTACCCGCGCTCCGGGCAGCGCTTCTTCGACCGGCTGCGGTACGCGACCGCCTACCGCGAGACGGTCGCGCTCACCCAAGCCCCGGTCGACGCCGACGGCGACCTCGCGGTGACCCCGTCGTACACCCTGGAGGCCAGGAAGCTGTCCCACCCCGTCGAGTCCTACGGCTACCGGCTCGTGGAGCCCGACGGGCGCCGCATGCTGCCCGAACGGCTCGCCGCGCACGGCATCAAGGGCCCCGACGTCGGCCGGATCCAGCGCGAGGGGGCGCTCGGGGGCGTGACTCTCGACGAGGTCAGCGAGGTGCGGCGCGGGCAGCGGTTCGCGTTCGTCATGGACACGAGGCTGTGTGACGGGGTGCACGCGCTCGCCGAGGGCAGCGACATGCTCGTCATCGAGTCCACCTTCCTCGACGAGGACCTCGAAATCGCAGACGAGTACGGTCACTTGACGGCCTGGCAGGCGGGCGCGGTGGCCCGGGACGCCGGGGTGCGCCACCTCGTCCTCACCCACTTCAGTCAGCGCTACTCCGATCCGGCCGAGTTCGAGCGGCAGGCGCGGGCGGCCGGCTTCGAGGGCGAGCTGACGGTGGCGTACGACCTGCAGCGAGTGCCGGTACCGAAGCGTCGGTAAAACGCCCGTACGATGCTTTGATGCCCCTCCCCAAAGCAGAACTGCACCTCCACATCGAAGGCACCCTGGAGCCCGAGCTGGCGTTCCGGCTGGCCGAGCGCAACGGCGTGAAGCTGCCGTACGCGGACACCGACGAACTGCGCAAGGCGTACCAGTTCGAGGACCTCCAGTCCTTCCTGAACCTGTACTACGAGCTCATGGCCGTCCTGCGCACCGAGCAGGACTTCGAGGACCTCGCGAACGCCTACCTCGCCCGCGCCGCCGCGCAGGGCGTGCGGCACGCGGAGATCTTCTTCGACCCGCAGGCCCACCTCGCGCGGGGTGTGCCGATGGGCACGGTCGTCGAGGGGCTGTGGCGGGCGCTCGGTAGCAGCGGGGAGAACCACGGCGTCTCCACCAAGCTGATCCTGTGCTTCCTGCGCGACGAGTCCGCCGAGTCGGCGCTTCAGACTCTGGAGGCGGCCAAGCCCTACCTGGACCGCATCACCGGCGTCGGCCTGGACTCGGCCGAGGTCGGCCACCCGCCGGTGAAGTTCCGCGAGGTCTACGAGGCCGCCGCCGCGCTCGGACTGCGGCGCGTGGCGCACGCCGGTGAGGAGGGGCCGCCGGAGTACATCACCGAGGCCCTCGACGTGCTCGGCGTCGAGCGCGTCGACCACGGCCTGCGCTGCCTGGAGGACCCGGCCCTGGTCGAGCGGCTGGTGCGCGAGCGCATCCCGCTCACCCTCTGCCCGCTGTCCAACGTGCGGTTGCGCGCCGTCGACGTCCTGGCCGAGCATCCGCTGCCCGCGATGATCGACGCCGGTCTGCTCTGCACGGTCAACTCCGACGACCCGGCCTACTTCGGCGGTTACGTCGCCGACAACTACCACGCCGTGCGCGACGCCCTCGGGCTGACCAAGGAGCAGATGCGCGAGCTGGCCCGCAACTCCTTCCTCGCCTCCTTCCTGGAGGACGACGAGGAGCGCAGGGCGCGGTATCTCGCCGAGGTCGAGGCGTACACGTTCTCGTAGGCCGGATGCACACTGGCCGGATCCGCACCACGTCAGGGAGCGCACCGTGACCGCGTCCGATGCCGCCGGAGAGAAGCCGACACACGCACTTCAGGGGCCGGAGTACGTCCTGGAGGCGCCGCCCCGCCAGGACCAGACCCACATCGACCCCCTGGACGCCCTGCGCACGGTGGACGACCCGCCCTGGGACGTCTACCTCACGGGCACCGTCTTCCTGGACATCATCTTCACCGGGCTCGACTGCGCCCCGGTGCGCGGGACGGAGTCCTGGGCCCGGGGCATGGGGTCGAGCCCGGGAGGCGTGGCGAACATGGCCACCGCTCTGGCCCGCCTCGGCCTGAAGACCTCCCTCGCCGCGGCCTTCGGCGACGACCACTACGGCGAGTACTGCTGGGACGCGCTGAAGCGGGGCGAGGGCATCGACCTGTCCCCGTCGCGCATGGTGCCCGGCTGGCACTCGCCGGTCACCGTCTCGATGGCGTACGAGGGGGAGCGGACGATGGTCTCGCACGGCCACGAGCCGCCCCCCGAGGAACCGGCGCCGGCCTGCCCGCCCCGCGCGCGTGCCGCCGTCGCCTCCCTGACACCGGGTGTGAGCGCCCACTGGATCGCCCACGCCGCGAGCGAGGGAACCCGCGTCTTCGCCGACGTCGGCTGGGACGACACGGGCGCCTGGGACCTGGCGGCGCTGCCCGACCTGGAGCACTGCGAGGCCTTCCTGCCGAACGCCGAGGAGGCCATGCGCTACACCGGCACCGACTGCCCGCGCACGGCGGCGCACGCGCTGACCCGGCATGTGCCGGTGGCGGTGGTGACCCTGGGCGCGGAGGGCGCGTACGCCGTGGACCGCCGGACCGGGGAGGCCGCCGAGGTGCCCGCGATCGCCGTCGAGGCCCTCGACCCGACCGGGGCCGGGGACGTGTTCGTGGCGGGCTTCGTCACCGGCACGCTGGCCGGCTGGCCGCTGGCGGACCGGCTGGCCTTCGCGGGACTGACGGCCGCGCTGTCCGTCCAGGAGTTCGGCGGCTCGCTGTCGGCCCCCGGATGGTCGGAGATCGGCGCCTGGTGGCGGAAGGTGCAGTCCGTCACCGGACAGGACCCGGCGGCGCTGCGCCGGTACGCGTTCCTGGCGGACCTGGTACCGGAGGAGCAGGTACGGCCCTGGCCACTGCGGCGAGCGGTGCCGACGATCGGGTTCCGGCGGTCGGCGTGAGGGCGGGCGCACGACGTGGATGCCCTGCACGGAGGTGTGGAAAAGCCCTACGGCGTTGTCACCCCACCGTCGTACCCTTGAACCGCGAGGCCGCCCTCAGCGACGCGGCCGTGACGAGGAGGAACCGCAGGCCTACAGAGCCGGCCCATGACTCAGACACCCACAGCTCACACCTCCGCGCAGGAGCAGGCGAGAGCACAGTTCACGGTCCCCGCCCAGCACCCGATGGTCACCGTGCTGGGGTCCGGCGACTCCCTTCTGCGCGTGATCGAGAAGGCCTTCCCGGGGGCCGACATCCACGTCCGGGGCAATGACATCAGCGCGGTCGGCGATGCCCGTGAAGTCGCCCTCATCCAGCGCGTGTTCGACGAGATGATGCTGGTGCTCCGCACGGGGCAGCCGATGACGGAGGACGCAGTGGAACGCTCGATCGCCATGCTCAAGGCGAGCGAGAACGGGGAGGGCCCCGAGGAGACTCCGGCCCAGGTGCTGACGCAGAACATCCTGTCCTCGCGCGGCCGCACGATCCGCCCCAAGACGCTCAACCAGAAGCGCTACGTCGACGCGATCGACAAGCACACGATCGTCTTCGGCATCGGCCCCGCCGGCACCGGCAAGACCTACCTGGCCATGGCCAAGGCGGTCCAGGCCCTGCAGTCCAAGCAGGTCAACCGCATCATCCTGACCCGCCCCGCGGTCGAGGCCGGCGAGCGCCTGGGCTTCCTGCCCGGCACGCTCTACGAGAAGATCGACCCGTACCTGCGCCCGCTGTACGACGCGCTGCACGACATGCTGGACCCGGACTCGATCCCGCGGCTGATGGCGGCGGGCACGATCGAGGTGGCCCCGCTGGCATATATGCGCGGTCGTACGCTCAATGACGCCTTCATCATTCTCGACGAGGCCCAGAACACCAGCCCCGAGCAGATGAAGATGTTCCTCACCCGCCTCGGCTTCGACTCGAAGATCGTCATCACCGGTGACGTGACGCAGGTCGACCTGCCGAACGGCACCAAGTCCGGTCTGCGGCAGGTGCAGGAGATCCTCGAGGGCCTCGACGACGTCCACTTCTCGCGGCTGTCGTCGCAGGATGTCGTCCGGCACAAGCTGGTGGGCCGTATCGTCGACGCGTACGAGCAGTACGACAGCCAGCAGGGCACCGAGAACGGCACCCACAAGGGACACGGCCGCGGCAAGGCCGGACACAAGGGGAAGTAGACCAGCACGACCATGTCGATCGACGTCAACAACGAGTCCGGAACCGAGGTCGACGAGCAGGCGATCCTCGACATCGCCCGCTACGCGCTCGCGCGGATGCGCATCCACCCGCTCTCCGAGCTCTCGGTGATCGTCGTGGACGCCGACGCCATGGAGCAGCTGCACATCCAGTGGATGGACCTGCCCGGGCCGACGGATGTCATGTCCTTCCCGATGGACGAGCTGCGTCCGCCGGCCAAGGACGAGGAGGAGCCCCCGCAGGGACTCCTCGGCGACATCGTGCTGTGCCCGGAGGTCGCCACCAAGCAGGGGGCGGAGGCGCCCACGGGGCACTCCATGGACGAGGAGCTCCAGCTCCTCACCGTCCACGGCGTGCTGCACCTGCTCGGGTACGACCACGAGGAGCCGGACGAGAAGGCCGAGATGTTCGGCCTGCAGGCGGCCATCGTGGACGGCTGGCGCGCGGAGAAGGGCCTGACCGGCCCGTCCCCGGCGCCGACGGTCTCGTAAGAGGGTCGTCGTCGTATGAGTCCGCAGATCGTCGTCGGCGCGATCGCCCTGATCGTCGTCGCCTGGCTCGCCGCCTGCGCCGAGGCGGGCATCGCGCGCGTCTCCAGCTTCCGCGCCGAGGAGGCCGTGAAGTCGGGCCGGCGCGGCAGCGCCAAACTGGCGCAGGTCGCCGCCGACCCGACCCGCTATCTCAACGTGGCGCTGCTGGTGCGCGTCGCCTGCGAGATGGCCGCCGCGGCCCTGGTCACCTACGCCTGCCTGCAGGAGATCGACGGCACCACCCAGGCCCTGCTCGCCGCCATCGGCGTCATGGTCCTGGTGTCGTACGTCGCCGTCGGCGTCTCACCGCGCACCATCGGCCGCCAGCACCCGCTGAGCACGGCGACGGCGGCCGCGTACGTCCTGCTGCCGCTCGCCCGGATCATGGGGCCCGTCCCGTCGCTGCTCATCCTCATCGGCAACGCGCTGACCCCCGGCAAGGGCTTCCGCCGCGGTCCGTTCGCCTCCGAGGCCGAGCTGCGCGCGATGGTCGACCTCGCGGAGAAGGAGTCGCTGATCGAGGACGAGGAGCGCCGCATGGTGCACTCGGTCTTCGAGCTCGGCGACACCCTCGTGCGCGAGGTCATGGTCCCGAGGACCGACCTGGTCGTCATCGAGCGCTACAAGACGATCCGTCAGGCCCTCACGCTCGCCCTGCGGTCCGGTTTCTCGCGCATCCCGGTCACCGGCGAGAGCGAGGACGACATCGTGGGGGTCGTGTATCTGAAGGACCTGGTCCGCAAGACGCACATCAGCCGCGACGCCGAGAACGACCTGGTGTCCACGGCCATGCGGCCCGCGTTCTTCGTGCCCGACACCAAGAACGCCGGCGACCTGCTGCGCGAGATGCAGAAGGAGCGCAACCACGTCGCCGTCGTCATCGACGAGTACGGCGGCACGGCCGGCATCGTCACCATCGAGGACATCCTCGAGGAGATCGTCGGCGAGATCACCGACGAGTACGACCGTGAACTCCCGCCCGTGGAGGAGCTCGGCGACGACCGCTACCGGGTCACCGCCCGCCTCGACATCACCGACCTCGGCGAGCTGTACGGCCTGGAGAGCTACGACGACGAGGACGTGGAGACCGTCGGCGGCCTGCTGGCCAAGGCCCTGGGACGGGTGCCGATCGCCGGGGCCTCGGCGCTGGTGGAGCTGCCGGACGGACGCGAACTGCGGCTCACCGCCGAGGCCGCGGCCGGCCGCCGGAACAAGATCGTGACCGTGCTGGTGGAGCCGCTGGGCAAGACGGACCCGCCCGTCCCGGCCGCGCCGAAGGACGAGGTGAAGGAGGCCGGGGCGGAGTGACCCCGCAGCAACTGCGCGCCTTTTGCCTGTCGTTCAATGCGGCCGTGGAGGACTTCCCCTTCAATCCGCAGACCTCGGTCTTCAAGGTCCGAGGCAAGCTGTTCGCCCTGTCGGACCTCGGCGCGCGCCCGCTGACGGTCAACCTCAAGTGCGACCCGGAGGACGCGATCCGGCTGCGGAGCGAGCACGAGGGGCTGATCATCCCCGGGTACCACATGAACAAGCGGCACTGGAACACGGTCACGGCCGACGGCGAGCTCCCGGACCGGCTGGTCCGGGAGCTCATCGAGGACTCCTACGACCTGGTCGTCGCCGGTCTGCCGCGCGCCGACCGGCTCCGCCTGGACCGCCCCTGACGGGGTGTGCCCCTGACCGGCCGCGGCGGACGGCCGCTCCGTATGCTCGGATCATGACCGAGAGCAACGCGCTTGACCCCGAGGACCGCAAGATCGTCACCCTGGCCCGTTCCGCACGGGCCCGCAACGGTGTGCCCGAGGGCGCGGCCGTACGGGACGAGACGGGACGTACGTATGTCGCGGGGACCGTGGCCCTCGACTCGCTGAAGTTGAGCGCCCTGCGGACCGCGGTCGCGATGGCGGTGGCGTCCGGGGCGAAGTCGCTGGAGGCGGCGGCGGTCGTCACCGAGGCCGAGGCCGCCGACGCGGAGGATCTGGCAGCGGTACGGGACCTGGGCGGGGCCGCGACGCCGGTGCTCGTGGCCGGGCCGGACGGCGCCGTGCGGCTGACGGTCTCCGCCGGCTGACCGACGGCTGGGAAGAGCCGGGTGCGGTGGGTCAGAGCGCGTCGGGGCCGCGCTCTCCCGTGCGCACCCGGACGACCGTCTCGACGGGCACGGCCCACACCTTGCCGTCCCCGATCTTCCCCGTGTGCGCGGCCTTCACGATCGCCTCGATGACCGCCTCCGCGTCGGCGTCCTCGACGACGACCTCGATGCGGACCTTGGGCACCAGGTCGACCCGGTACTCGGCGCCGCGGTACACCTCGGTGTGGCCGTGCTGACGGCCGTACCCGCTGGCCTCGGTCACGGTCAGGCCGTGCACGCCGAGCTCCTGCAGGGCGGTCTTGACCTCGTCGAGGCGGTACGGCTTGACGATCGCGGTGATGAGCTTCATCCCTGTGCCTTGACCTTCTGCGCGGTGGGGAGTGCGGAGTGGGCGACCGGGGCGCCGTGGCCCAGGACCCCGTGATCGTAGGCCGTCTCGGCGTGCACCGTAAGGTCCAGTCCCTCCCGCTCCTCCTCCTCGCTCGCGCGGAAGCCCATCGTCTTGTCGAGCAGTTTGCCGATGCCGTACGTGACGGCGAACGCGTACCCCGCGACGACCATGACGGCCAGCAGCTGCTTGCCGAGCTGGCCGATGCCGCCGCCGTACAGCAGCCCCTCCGGGCCGCCGGTCATCTCCTTGACCGCGAACAGGCCGATGAGCAGGGTGCCGACGATCCCGCCGACCAGGTGGACGCCGACGACGTCGAGCGAGTCGTCGTAGTTCAGCTTGAACTTCCAGCTCACGGCGTACGAGCAGACGACGCCCGCGGCGAGACCGACGACCAGGGCGCCGAGCAGCGAGACCGAGCCGCAGGACGGCGTGATGGCCACGAGGCCCGCGACCGCGCCGGAGGCGGCGCCCAGGGTGGTGGGGTGGCCGTCGCGCTTCTGCTCGACGAAGAGCCAGCCGAGCAGGCCGGTGCAGCCGGCGGCGAGGGTGTTGAGGAACGCGGCGGCCGCGAGGCCGCTTGCACCCAGCGCGGAGCCCGCATTGAAGCCGAACCAGCCGAACCAGAGCAGGCCCGCGCCGAGCACCACCATCGGCAGGTTGTGCGGGCGCATCGCGTCCTTCTTGAAGCCGAGCCGCGGGCCGAGCACCAGGCACAGGGCGAGACCGGAGGCGCCGGAGGTGATCTCGACGGGGAGACCGCCGGCGAAGTCGAGGGCGCCGAGATGGTGCAGGATCCAGCCGCCGGGACCCCAGACCCAGTGGGCGACGGGGACGTAGACGAGCAGCGCCCAGACCGGCACGAAGACCAGCCACGCGCCGAACCTCGCCCGGTCGGCGACGGCACCGCTGATGAGCGCGGCGGTGATGATCGCGAAGGTGAGCTGGAAGGTGGCGAAGAGGAGGGTGGGGACCGTGCCCTGCACGCTGCCGGGGCCGATGCCGCTCATGCCCGCGTGGCCGAGGCCGCCGATGAGACCGGCGAAGGTGTCGCCGCCGAAGGCGAGGGAGTAGCCGGCCGCCAGCCAGACGACCGTCACCAGGGCGATCGACACGAAGCTCATCATCAGCATGTTGAGCACGCTCTTCGTGCGGACCATGCCGCCGTAGAAGAGGGCGAGACCCGGCGTCATCAGCAGGACGAGGGCGGTGGCGGCGAGCAGCCAGGCAGTGTCGCCGGTGTCGACGTGAGCGGCGTGCGCGGCGGCGAGGGGCACGGGTGTCTCCAACGGTGTGGGGGCTCGTCAGAGATTCACCGGTGCGCGTTTCCGGTCGCGTACGGGTGTGTTTCGGTGACGTTTCGTTGCGTGGGGGTTTCCGGAAGCTCACGGTGCGGGGTACGGCCGGGTGGTTGTGCGGCGCGCTCCCGAGGATCAGGGAGAATGGTCACCATGAGCGTTCGTACCCAGTCATCCGAGCAGTCGGCCGAGGCCGCCCACCGTGCCGGCTTCGCCTGCTTCGTGGGCCGCCCCAACGCGGGCAAGTCCACCCTCACGAACGCTCTGGTCGGGCAGAAGGTGGCGATCACCGCGAACCAGCCGCAGACGACGCGGCACACGGTTCGGGGCATCGTGCACCGGCCCGACGCCCAGCTGATCCTGGTCGACACCCCCGGTCTGCACAAGCCGCGCACGCTGCTCGGCGAGCGGCTGAACGACGTCGTGCGCACGACGTGGGCCGAGGTCGACGTGATCGGCTTCTGCCTGCCGGCGAACGAGAAGATCGGCCCCGGCGACCGCTTCATCGCCAAGGAGCTGGCCGGGATCAAGAAGACCCCCAAGGTCGCGATCGTCACGAAGTCCGACCTGGTGGACTCCAAGACCCTCGCCGAGCAGCTGATCGCCATCGACCAGCTGGGCAAGGAGCTGGGCTTCGAGTGGGCGGAGATCGTGCCGGTGTCGGCGGTCGGCGACAAGCAGGTGGGCCTGCTGGCCGACCTGATCGTCCCGCTGCTGCCCGAGGGCCCGGCCCTCTACCCCGAGGGTGACCTCACGGACGAACCCGAGCAGGTCATGATCGCCGAGCTGATCCGCGAGGCGGCGCTGGAGGGCGTGCGCGACGAACTGCCGCACTCCATCGCGGTGGTCGTCGAGGAGATGCTCCCGCGCGAGGACCGCCCGGCGGACAAGCCGCTGCTCGACATCCACGCCAACGTCTACATCGAGCGCCCCAGCCAGAAGGGCATCATCATCGGCCCCAAGGGCAAGCGCCTGAAGGAGGTCGGCATCAAGTCCCGCAAGCACATCGAGGCGCTGCTGGGCACGCCGGTCTTCCTGGACCTGCACGTGAAGGTCGCCAAGGACTGGCAGCGGGACCCGAAGCAGCTGCGCAAGCTCGGCTTCTAGGAACGGAGTCGAGGGCCTAAGCCCCCTCCTTCAGTACCCGTGACACCAGGCTGCGCTGCTCCGTCGTGAGTTTCGGGTCGGCCGCGTACACCGTCCTGCCGTCCACCGTGATCTCGTAGTGGAAGCCGTCGGGCACGCCCGTGGGCGGCGTGCCCTGGCCGGTGGCCAGTGCCTGTTCGGCCAGGGTCTGCCATGCGTGCGCGTCGGGCCGTCCCGAGGTGTCCACCTCGGCACGGCGCTCGATGCCCGCGAAACCACCCGTGCGCGTCACCTGAATTCGCATGAGTCCTGTCTAGTACGGACCGATCCGGTCGCGCTACACGGCGCTGGACCGCACCCCGGCGTGCTACGACGTCGGCACGCCCACCTGCGACCAGGCCTTCAGCATGGCCTGGAGCTCGTCGCCGTCTCCGTAGCGCTCCTTGGCCGCCTCGGTCGTCAGGCGCGCGAACTGCGCGAAGTCCGCGTCCGACGTGAGTTTGCCGCCGGTCAGCACGTCGTACCAGATCTGCCCCGCCCGCTCCCAGGCGTTGCCGCCGAGGTCGGTGGCGGCCAGGTAGAAGGCGTGGTTGGGGATGCCGGAGTTGATGTGCACGCCGCCGTTGTCGCGGCCCGTCCTGACGTAGTCGTCCATCGTCGCGGGCTGCGGGTCCTTGCCGAGGACGTCGTCGTCGTACGCCGTGCCCGGGGCCTTCATGGAGCGCAGCGCGGTGCCGGTGACGCGCGGGGCGAGCAGGCCGGCGCCGATCAGCCAGTCGGCCTGGGCCGCGGTCTGGCCCAGCGCGTACTGCTTGATCAGCGAGCCGAAGACGTCCGAGATCGACTCGTTGAGGGCGCCCGACTGTCCGAAGTAGGCGAGGTTCGCCGTGTACTGGGTGACGCCGTGGGTCAGCTCGTGGCCGATGACGTCGACCGGGATGGTGAAGTCGAGGAAGATCTCGTCGTCCCCGTCGCCGAACACCATCTGATTGCCGTTCCAGAAGGCGTTGTCGTACTTCTCGCCGAAGTGCACGCTGGCGTCCAGCGGCAGCCCGTCGCCGTCGATGGAGTTGCGGCCGTACGCCTTCAGATACAGCTCGAACGTGGCGCCGAGGCCCGCGTAGGCGCGGTTGACGGTGGCGTCCTTGCTGGGCTTGGAGCCCTCGGCGCGCACCTTCTTGCCGGGGAGGTCCTGATGGTGCCCGGCGTCGTAGATGGTGCGGTGCGGCCGGTCGGCGGCGGCCCCGGCGGGCGCGGCGACGGCCGGGGCGCCGATGACCGTGGTCAGCCGGCGACGGGTGCGCTCGAAGGCGTCGCGCTCCAGGGTCCGGCGTGCGGAGTCGGCCAGGGCGGAGTCGCCGTCGCGGGCGAGCTTGTCGAGGAGGTGGGGCGGCACGATGGTGCAGAAGACGGGCTCGAAGCCCCCGTTGGTCGTCATACCTCGCACCATTGCACTGAGTTATCAATCTGTCACTACCCGCAACCGTGATTGGTGAAATACCAGGACAAGAGGATCGCCCGGCGTCGCCGGATGCTATGGGTGCGTTCTCCTGGTCCCGCATAGTGATACGGCCGTCCGCGCCCGGGACGGCTCGGCTAGCATGCGGAACATCATGCGTTTCGGGCTGCTTCTCCTTAGCTGCCGCGGCGAGGGCCTGTAGTCGAGGCCGACCCCCTCCCCGCGGCGCTTGGTGTTGTGTCGTCGGCCGTCCCACCGGACACCCTCCGTCCCACGGACACCCTGAGGAGCCTCGCACCATGGCCAACCGCCAGCAGCCCAGTTCCCTGCCGATCCACAAGTACGGCCGGTACGAGCAGGTGGACATCCCCGACCGCACCTGGCCGGAGCAGCGGATCACCGTCGCCCCCCGCTGGCTCTCCACCGACCTGCGCGACGGCAACCAGGCGCTGATCGACCCGATGTCGCCCGAGCGCAAGCGCCGGATGTTCGACCAGCTCGTGAAGATGGGCTACAAGGAGATCGAGGTCGGCTTCCCGTCCTCCGGCCAGACCGACTTCGACTTCGTGCGCTCGATCATCGAGGAAGAGGGCGCGATCCCCGACGACGTGACGATCTCCGTGCTGACCCAGGCCCGTGAGGACCTGATCGAGCGGACCGTGGAGTCGCTGAAGGGCGCCAAGCGCGCGACCGTGCATCTCTACAACGCCACCGCCCCGGTCTTCCGGCGGGTCGTCTTCCGCGGCTCCAAGGACGACATCAAGCAGATCGCCGTGGACGGCACCCGCCTGGTGATGGAGTACGCCGAGAAACTGCTCGGCCCCGAGACCGAGTTCGGGTACCAGTACTCGCCCGAGATCTTCACCGACACCGAGCTGGACTTCGCCCTGGAGGTCTGCGAGGCGGTCATGGACGTCTACCAGCCCGGTCCGGGGCGGGAGATCATCCTCAACCTGCCCGCCACCGTCGAGCGTTCGACCCCCTCCACGCACGCGGACCGCTTCGAGTGGATGCACCGCAAGCTCTCCCGCCGCGAGCACGTCTGTCTGTCCGTCCACCCGCACAACGACCGCGGTACGGCCGTGGCCGCCGCCGAGCTGGCCGTCATGGCCGGTGCCGACCGCGTCGAGGGCTGCCTGTTCGGGCAGGGCGAGCGCACCGGCAACGTCGACCTGGTCACCCTGGGGATGAACCTCTTCTCCCAGGGCGTCGACCCGCAGATCGACTTCTCCGACATCGACGAGATCCGTCGTACGTGGGAGTACTGCAACCAGATGGAGGTCCACCCGCGCCACCCGTACGTGGGCGACCTGGTCTACACGTCCTTCTCCGGCTCCCACCAGGACGCCATCAAGAAGGGCTTCGACACCATGGAGGCCGACGCGAAGGCCAAGGGCGTCACGGTCGACGACATCGAGTGGGCGGTCCCCTACCTGCCGATCGACCCGAAGGACGTCGGCCGCTCCTACGAGGCGGTCATCCGGGTCAACTCGCAGTCCGGCAAGGGCGGTGTCGCGTACGTCCTGAAGAACGACCACAAGCTGGAGCTGCCCCGCCGGATGCAGATCGAGTTCTCGAAGATCATCCAGACGAAGACGGACGCCGAGGGCGGCGAGATCACCGGCGGCGACATCTGGGCGGTCTTCCAGGACGAGTACCTGCCCAACCCGCAGAACCCGTGGGGCCGCGTCCAGGTCAGGACGGGCCAGTCGACCACCGACACGGACGGCGTGGACACGCTCACCGTCGAGGCCACGGTCGACGGCGAGGACACGGTCCTGACCGGCTCCGGCAACGGTCCGATCTCGGCCTTCTTCGACGCCCTGCAGTCCATCGGCATCGACGTACGCCTGCTCGACTACCAGGAGCACACGATGAGCGAGGGCGCCTCCGCGCAGGCCGCCTCCTACATCGAGTGCGCGATCGACGGCAAGATCCTTTGGGGGATCGGCATCGACGCGAACACGACGCGTGCGTCGCTGAAGGCGATCGTCTCCGCCGTCAACCGCGCGACGCGCTGACCCCACTGACCGGGGGTTTCAGGGCCCTGATCGTCCTGTACGGCGATCAGGGCCCCCTCGTTTCTCGGCCGTCGGGCCGGCCCGGTCACGGAAAGGTCTCGTACGAGGTACTGACTCCGCATCGACAATGTGGCTAACATCACGCCAGCGCGGCGATGTTGCCGCGGGGCTACGGAGGTGCGACGTGCTGCCAGTACGGGGACGAGACGGCCGTTCCGCCAGGGTCGTACGCATCCTGGGCACCCGTACCGCATGGACACCCGTGGGGGACGGCGAGTTCTTCTGCCCCGGCTGCGGAGGCGACCGCAACTACCAGCGGCTGACCGGCCGCCGCCGCTTCGCCGTCCTCGGCGTGCCCGTTCTGCCGCGCGGGGTGACCGGCCCGGTCGTGGAGTGCGCGGCCTGCCGCCACCACTACGGCACCGACGTCCTCGACCACCCCACCACCTCCCGCTTCTCCGCGATGCTCCGCGACGCCGTGCACACCGTCGCCCTGGCCGTGCTGGCCGCGGGCGGCACCTGTGCCCGTACGTCCCTGGAGGCCGCCGCGAGCACGGTCCGCGCGGCCGGATTCGCCGACTGCACCGAGGACCAGCTCGCCGCGCTCGTCGAGGCGCTGGCCGCGGACACCGGCCGCCTCTTCGACCAGCCGGACGGCGCGGGCCTCGCCATAGAGCTCCACGAGGCGCTCGACCCGCTCGCCCCGCACCTCGCCCCCGGCGGCCGCGAGTCGATCCTCCTCCAGGGCGCCCGCATCGCCCTCGCCGACGGCCCCTACACCCCCGCCGAACGCGACGCCCTCGCCACCGTCGGCGCCGCCCTCACCATCGGCGCGGACGACGTGACCCGGCTGCTGGCGGCGGCGCGCACGCCGTCCTGACGCTCCCCGGGGCCCGGAGCGGCCGGGTCACAGCAGTCCGGCCGCCGCCAGGAACTTCCCGACCTGCTCGACCTCCTCCGCCGACAGCGGGATCTGCGGCTCGGCCGTCGCCGGGCAGTCGATGATCCCGCGCAGACGCAGCGCCGCCTTGAACGCGCCGAGGGCCGACGAGCCGCCGCCCATCCGGGCCGGGTCCCCGACGCCCACCATGCCGAACAGGGCGCACAGCCGGTCCTGTTCGGCGCGGGCCTCGGCCCAGTCGCCCGCCCGGCACAGCCGGTAGAGGCGGACGTAGCCGTGCGGGTCGACGTTGGCCAGGCCCGGCACCGTGCCGTCGGCGCCCAGCGCGAGCGCCGAGTCGACGATAAGCTCGGAGCCGGTGAGCAGGCTGAAGCCCGCCGTGTCGGGCCGGCTCCGGGCACCGGTGACGACCTCCCGGAAGCCGGCCAGGTCCCCGCTGGAGTCCTTGAGCCCGGCGAGCACGCCCTCGGCGGCGAGCTCCAGCACCAGCGCAGCGGGGAGCTTGCTGTGCACGGCGGCCGGGATGTCGTAGGCGAGGACCGGGACGGGGCTGGCGGCCGCGACCCGGCGGAAGTGGCGGGCGGTCTCCGCCGGGTGGGTCCGGGTGTAGAAGGGGGCGGTGACGACGACCGCCTGTGCGCCCGCGGCCGTCACCTCCCGGACGTGGTCCAGCACGCGGGGCGTGGTCATGTCGATGGCCCCGGCCAGCACCGGGAGCTGTCCGCCGAGATGGCTCACCACCGTCTCCACCACCAGCCTGCGCTGCAGGTCGGTCAGGAAGGCGGCCTCCGAGGTCGAGCCGAGCAGGAACAGCCCGTGCACCCCGGCCTCCACCAGATGCCCCACGAGCCTGAGGAGCGAGGGGACGTCCACCTCGCGGTCCGGTGTCAGGGGCGTGCAGACGGGCGGGACGACACCGGTGAGCGGGGCGGGGACGGTCATGAGGGCTCCCTGGCAGGACTCTGGCGTACGAGGTCGCGGGTGGACTGGTCCTCCTGCACAGGATGGTGACAGCGGTAGCGGTGTCCGGGGCGCGACGCGGCCGAGAAATCCGGCATGGCCGCCGCGCACGCCTCGTTCGCCCGCCAGCACCGGGTGCGGAACGGGCAGCCGCTCGGGGGCCGGGTCGCCGACGGGACCGGACCGGTCAGCGGGATCGGGTCGATCGGGTCGAGCAGCCCGGGCGTGGCGGAGAACAGGGCGCGGGTGTACGGGTGCCGGGCGTGGTCGGTGACCCGGCCGGCCGGGGTCTCCTCGACGATCCGGCCCAGGTACATGGTGATCACGCGGTCGCTCATGCGCCGTACGGTCTGGATGTCGTGCGAGACGAAGACCAGGGCCAGGCCCAGCCGTTCCTTGAGGTCGAGGAGGAGGTTGAGGATCTGGGCGCGGACCGACACGTCCAGGGCGCTCGTCGGCTCGTCCGCCACCACCAGGGCGGGGTCGAGAGCCAGCGCGCGGGCGATGGCGACGCGCTGGCGCTGGCCGCCGGACAGCTGCCCGGGCAGTGCGTCCGCGAGGGCCCGGGGGAGGCCCACCAGGGCCATCAACTCCCGTACCCGCTCGTCTCGTCGGGCCTTCGCCCCGCGCCGGTGGACGTCCAGCGGATCCCGCAGGACCTGCCGTACGGTCAGGTGGCGGTTCAGCGCGGTCGACGGGTCCTGGAAGACCATGCCGACGCCGGCCCCGACGGCCGTCCGGCGGTCGGCGGCCGGCATGGCCCACAGGTCACGGCCATGGACCGACACCGTGCCGGACGTCGGCCGCTCCACCCCCACCAGCACCTTCGCCAGCGTCGTCTTGCCGCAGCCGGACTCGCCGACCACGCCGACGGTCTCGCCGGGCGCGACGGTGAGGTCGGCGCCGGTCAGGGCGTACACCCGGTCCCGGGTGAACAGGCCGCCGCTGCGGGCCTTGTGGACGACATGGACGTCCGCGAGTTCCACCAGCGCGCTCATGTCACCGCCTCGCTCTCCGCGCCCGCCGTGGACGCCAGGTCGACCGCCGGGTGGTGGCAGGCCGCCGTGTGCGTGCGCGTGCCGGTCAGGGCGGGCGCTGTCGTACGGCACACCTCGCTCGCCGCCGGGCAGCGGTCGGCGAACCGGCAGCCGGCGGGGAAGTCGGCCGGCGACGGGACGACGCCCCTGATCTGGGTCATCCGCTCGGCCGCCGCCGACTCCAGGGACAGCACGCTGCCCAGCAGCCCGCGCGTGTAGTGGTGGGCCGGTGCCTGGACCAGGTCGGCGGTCACGCCCGTCTCGACGATCTGGCCGCCGTACATCACCACCACCCGGTCGGTGACGTCCGCGACGAGTGCCAGGTCGTGCGAGACCAGGATCAGCGCGAAGCCCAGCTCCTCGCGCAGCCGCAGCAGCAGCTCGATGACCTGTGCCTGCACGGTCACGTCCAGGGCGGTCGTCGGCTCGTCGGCGACGATCAGCCTGGGGTCGCGGGAGAGGGCCATGGCGATGAGGACGCGCTGGCGCTGGCCGCCGGAGAGCTCGTGCGGGTAGCTGCGCAGGGTGCGTTCGGGGTCGAGGCCGACCAGGGTGAGCAGCTCGGCGGGACCGCGACGGCCGCCGCGCCGGACGAGCTGCCTCAGCTGGGCGCGGATGGTCATCGCCGGGTTCAGGGAGGAGAGGGCGTCCTGGTAGATCATCGCCATCTCGTGGCCGAGGAGCCGGCGCCGCAGTCGTGTCGGCTCGGCGAGCAGGTCCCGTTGCCCGAAGCGGATGTGGCCGCTGATCCGGGCGCCCCTGGGGGCGAGCCCCATGACGGCCAGCGCCGTGAGCGTCTTGCCGCAGCCCGACTCGCCGACCAGGCCCAGGACTTCACCGGGCCGCACCTCGAATCCGATCCCGTCCACGATGTCGACGCCGCCGTGCCGTCCCTCGAAGCCGATGGCGAGGTTCTCGACCGCCAGCACCGGCTGCCGCCCCTCGGGGAGCGGGCGGGCCCGTGCCCGCAGCCGCCGGGCCGCCGCCGTCAGGCCGGGCAGCCGCACCACCTCGCCGCTGCCGGGCTCCGGCGCCTGGAGCCGGTCCTCGTCGCGTACCCGCACCTCCCGGGGCGCGGGCGCCGCCCAGGCGTCCGACACTCCCTCGGACAGGATGTTCAGCGACAGGACGGTCACCAGGATCAGCAGCCCGGGGAAGACCGTGGCCCACCAACCCCCGGTCAGCACCATGTTCTTGCCGTCCGCGATGACGCTGCCCCAGGACGGGTCCGGCGGCCGTACGCCCGCGCCGATGAAGGACAGCGACGCCTCGAAGACGATGGCCTCGGCGACCTGGACCGTGCAGAACACCAGCACGGGAGCGGCGCAGTTGACCGCCACGTGCCGCAGGACGATGTGCGGGGTGCGGGCGCCGATCACGCGCTCCGCCGTCACATAGTCCTCGCCGTACTGGTCGAGGACGTTGGCCCGTACGACCCGTGCCACCGGCGGCGTGAACACGAACGCGATCGCGCAGATCAGCACGGTGATGCCACCGCCGAACACGACGACGAGCACGGCGGCCAGCGCGATGCCCGGAAACGCCATCACCACGTCCAGACAGCGCATCAGCGTCTCGTCCGCCCCCTTGCGGGAGGTGGCCGCGACCGCCCCGACCAGCGCGCCCACGACGAGGGCGAGGGCGGTCGCGCCGAGGCCGATGGCGAGGGACCAGCGGGCGCCGTACATCAGCCGGCTGAGGATGTCCCGGCCGAGGCTGTCCTGGCCCATCCAGTGGGCGGCGGACGGGTGCCCGGTGCCGTCGACCGGGACCTGCTGGTCGAGCGGGTCGTCGGGGGAGAGCACCGGCGCGAGCAGGGCCGTCAGCACGATCACGGCCAGCAGGCAGACGGCGGCCCTGGACAGCGGGGACAGCCGTCGCAGGCCGCGGAGGCGGACACCGGGACGGGACAGGGCCGCGACGAGGCGGGTGCGCGTGTACGGAGACGTGATCATACGGCCGCATCCCTCAGTCGCGGGTTGACCAGCAGATAGAGGATGTCGATGGCGAGGTTCACCACGACGAAGCCGGTCGCCGTCGTCAGGACGACCCCCTGGACGACGGCCGGGTCGCCGTTCTTGACGGCGTCGATCATCAGCTTGCCCATGCCGGGCAGGGAGAAGATCGTCTCGATGACGACCGCGCCGCCGAGCAGATAGCCGACGCGCAGACCGAGCACGGTCAGCGGGTTGACGAGCGCGTTGCGCAGCACGTTGCGCCCCACCACCACCCGCGGCGGCAGCCCGCTGCCGATCGCCGTCCGTACGTAGTCCTTGTCCAGCTCCTCCACCACCGACGTCCGGACGATCCGGGTCAGTTGGGCCGCCACCGGAAGCGACAGCGCGAACGCCGGCAGGACCATCGTGCGCAGCCAGCCGGTGAGGGAGTCGGCCGGATTGACGTAGCCGCCGGTCGGGAACCAGCCCCGGTCCACCGCCAGGTACTGGATCATCAGCAGCGCCAGCCAGAAGCCGGGCGCGGCGACCCCGGTCAGCGAGACGACCCGGATGACCTGGTCGGGCAGCCGGTCCCGGTGGATCGCCGCCGTCACCCCGCCGGCCAGTGCCAGCACCACCGCGATGCCGAGACCCAGGAAGGTCAGCTGGAGGGTGAGCGGCAGCGCGGTGGTGACCTGGTCGACGACCGGGGCCCGGGTCAGCGCGCTGGTGCCGAGGTCGCCGTGGAGCAGATCGCCGACGAAGTGGACGTAGCGGACGGGGAGCGGGTCGAGCAGCCCGTTCTGCGCGCGGAAGTCGTGCAGCTGCTCGGGTGTGGGGTTCGCGCCCTGGAAGAACGCGGAGGCCGGGTCGACGTCGGAGAACCGCATCACCAGGAACACGAACAGGACGATGCCGAGCATCAGCGGCACGAGCAGGGCGATGCGCCGCAGCAGGATCCTGGCGACGGCGGTCATCCGGTCAGACCCACTTGGCCTGGAGGAGGTTGATCCCGGGATACGGCTGGGCCCTGATCCCGGTGAGTTTCCTCGGGTTCCAGGCGGTCATCAGCTCGTTGTGGACGACCGGGTAGAGCACGGCCTGCTCGGCGACGACGTCGATGTAGTCCTGGATCATCGCCTTCTTCCGGTCGGGGTCCGGCTCCCGGGTCGCCCGGTCCATGTCCTTGAAGAGCTGTTTGGCGACCGGGTCGGCGGCCCAACGGGTGTACTGCATCCAGAGGTTGGCCGGCCCGTAGTTGTAGTGCATGATCAGGTCGGCGTCGATGCCGAACTGGTTGGGGTTGGAGGCGGCGGCGACGACCTGGTAGTCCTGCTTCTGGTCCATCTTGGTGAAGACGGCGGTCGTCTCCTGCGGGGAGAGGGTCGTCTGCACGCCGATCGCGTCCCAGGACGCCTTGATGGTCGGCAGGCAGTCGACGATCCAACTGACGTTGACGGCCAGGACGTCGATCTTCAGGTTCGTCACCCCGGCGGCCTTCAGCAGCGCCTTCGCCTTGTCGGGGTCGTAGTCGTAGACGGTCCTGGCCCGCCGGTAGGCGGGGTTGCCCTCGTCGAGGAACGAACTCGACGGCCTTCCATGCCCCTTGAGGGCCACCTCGACCATCTTCCCGGTGTCGATGGCGTAGTGCAGCGCCTGCCGGACCCGCACGTCGTCGAAGGGCTTGTGCCGGGTGTTGAACATCAGGAACAGGTTGTTCATCCCGGCCCCGCCCGCGACCGCGAGCCCGCCCCGCTTCAGCTGGGTGATGTTGGCGTACGGGATGTTGTCGGCGATCTGCGCGCCCGCGTCGGCCCCGGAGATCTTCGCCACGCGCGGGGCGGCGTCGACGATGGTCAGCCAGTTCATCGTCCGGAAGGCGGGCCTGCGCGGCCCGTTGTAGCCGGCGAACGCCTCGAAGGTGGTGTTCGACTTCGGGTGGTGCGCGGTCTGGCGGTACGGCCCCGAGCCCACCGCGAGCCCCTTGATCGCGTCGTCCCAGGCACCCGGCCTGGAGAACACGTGCCGCGGCATGATCTTGGCGAGCGTGAGCCGCGAAACCCCTTCCGGGAAGGGGAACTTGAGCACCAGCTCCACGCTCCGCGCGTCGACCTTGCGGACCTCCTTCACCCAGCTCGCGAAGAACCCCTTCGCGAGGGTCTGCGTCTTCGGGTCCAGGATCCGGTCGAAGACGAACACCACGTCGTCGGCGGTGACCGGCTTCCCGTCGTGGAAGGTCGCGCCCTGGCGCAGCGTGAACTTCCAGGTGGTGGCGTCGAGATCGGCCGGCACCTCGGTGGCCAGCGCCGCGTACGGCTCGCGCGAGATCGGGTCGGTGTCGAGCAGCCCCTCGTAGATGTGGTTGTTGGCGGCCATGCAGAACGCGGAGGCCGTCTGCGTCGGGTCCCAACTCCCGTCGTTGCCGTACCCGATCACCGCGGTCAGGGTGCGGTCCTTGCCGCGGCCGTCGCCGCCGGTGTCGTTGGTGGACTCCGGCCCGGACGAGCAGGCCGCGAGCGACGAGGAGAGGGCTGCGGCCGCCCCCAGCGCGCCGGTGTACTTCAGAAACGCCCGGCGGTGCGGCGCCGGCACGTCGTGGATCACGTCGTCGCGCACGGTTCCTCCAGCGAAGAGGTCTGGTGGATGAGGGAGAGGGAGGAGAGGGGAGGGGAGGTACGACGTCCTACGTCCGGCCGGTCAGCGTGACCATAAGAGGAGAGGTGGGGGCGGTCAAGACATCCCGCGCGAAATGGAGGTGCCGCCAGAGGTCGGGCCAATGGCGCAAGGAAACCAGGCGAGTCGACGCCTCCCGGCGGACCGTGCGGCGGGAGGCGCTCCGCTCAACGAGCCGTGACAGCGGTGCCGCGTAAGGCGGTTCGCCGGGCTGAGGTCTGCCCGGCCTCCCCCGCTCCGAGAACCGTTCTCACATCGCGAGCCGCATCACCAGACGGGACTGGCCCGGGCCGAAGTAGTCCTTGCGGGGCTCTCCTTCGGGGGTGAAGCCCAGCGATCGGTAGAGGACGACGGCCGTGTCGTTGCCGGGCTCCACGGTGAGCCGTACGGAGGTGACGGACTCCGCGTGCAGCCGGTGCAGTATCTCCCGCATCAGCCGGCGACCCAGGCCCCGCCCGCGCAGGCCGGGCGTGACGACGAGGCTGAGTATCCAGCTGCCCGCGGCGTGGGGAGACGTGGCGACCACGTAGCCGCGCAGTGTCGTGCCGTCGTCCAGCACCAGCATGTGGTCCCCGTACACGTCGAGGAACTGCCGGAGCACGAAGTAGGGGTACGGCTCCGAGGGGAACGCCTCGGTGTCGAGGCGGAGGAGTGCGGGCAGATCGTCCTCGGTGACCGCTCTGATCCAAGGAGGGCTGCCCTCACCGGTGAGGCTCCGCAGTGATCCGGCGGGCGACGGAAAACGATCTCCGGGAAGAGGAGCCATGTATTCCCCTTTTTGTTAATTCGATGATGCGCGCCAGCCGTGTGATAACTATATCGACAGATATACCGCCGCCCGGCGTCCGTGATCGGCACAAGCTTTCCCATCATCACCCGGTGAAATCGGGTCGCTCAAGAGCGAGAACAAGCCGCCCGCTCTTCGGCGTAACCGGGCCGGACGCGTGGGGTCGGGAAGGGCCGTGGTGCGCTACATTGAGCCAATGACCTCAGGACCGCCAAGTGGTGCGCAAAAACTCAACAATGATGTTGACTGGGATGTCGACTTCGACCCCAAGGAGTACATCAGGCACAATTATCTCGTGCTGCACCGAGATGACAAAGAGATCATCTCGGCCGTGCGCAACCACTTCAGTGATCATTTCCGGCGGCATTCCGGCCGCGTCCGTTCCGGTATTGACGTGGGTGCGGGACCCAACCTCTACCCGGCGTTCACCATGCTCCCCTGGTGCGACAGCATCACGCTGCTGGAGCGTTCGTCGCGGAATGTGGCCTACCTCGAGAGCCAGCGCGACGGCTACGACGGCAACTGGGACCAGTTCTGGAACGTCCTGAGCGAGGACGACGAGTACGCCAGGTTCGGCGAGGACCCCAGAGCGCGCTTCCGGGAGGCCGTCGAGGTCAGGCCGGGCAACCTGTTCGACCTCGGTGTCGAGGGCCCGGACGGCACGGTGGAGCGCTGGTCCATGGGGACGATGTTCTTCGTCGCCGAGTCGATCACCACGTCCCTCGAGGAGTTCCGGCACGGCGTCCGCCGCTTCATGGACGCACTGGAGCCGGGCGCGCCTTTCGCCGCCGCATTCATGGAGCATTCCCTGGGATATGCCGTGGGCCGGCATGAATTCCCGGCGCGGGACGTCGGCGAGCAGGAAGTGCGCAATCTGCTCAAGGAATACGCAGGTGACGTCGATCCCGTCCATATCGGTGAGCCCGGGGGGCTCGTGCGGGAGGGCTACACGGGAATGATTCTGGCCTGCGGCCACCGGAACGACTGACTGCGGATCCGGATTCCCGTCGAAGTGGTGGCGGGTACCTGTGTGAGGGGCATGGGGAATGCAGATCAAACCGCGAATCCAATTGTTGGATGTGTGGCAGGCGATCGCCGGTCATTCCTTCAGCGGGGGCCAGTGGGACTGGGGTGAATGGGGAGGCCGCAGCAGCGTCGCCGACGCCGAACGGCTGCTCTGCCTCCTCTACCCCGCCACCGAGATCCCCGAATTCCGGTTGGACAATCCCGACACCACCCAGGAGGACGTGGAGCGCGTCCTGAAGGAGGCGGGGGACGCCACCGAGATTCCCGCGAACCTGGTGAGCATCCTCGGCGAATTCATGGGGAAGCACCACGGCGGCGACCTGGGGCCCACTTTCGCCGGCGGCTACTACTTCCTTGCCGAGGACCCGGAGCAGGAACTCACCAAGGAACAGCGGGAACTCGGCGTCGTCGACAGCTTCTCGATGTCCGTGACGCTCTGCCTCGCCACCCTCGGCTTTCTGAAGGTCTACCGGACGAAAACCATCCGCACCGACACCCAGGAACTCATCCAGGAACTCTGGGACTCGACCAGCCAACGGCTCACCGCCGCCATGGTGAACCTGCTGCGGTCCTTCACCATCAACGCCTTCGAGGCCGAGTCCCCCCAGGGGCAGGCCCTCTGCGGCCTCCTCGGCCAGGGGCGGCAGTCCGAGCGGGTGGTCGTCCAGCGGTTCCAGGAGCGCTTCAGGGCCCTGCGCGCCGTCATCATCGAGAGCTTCACCCTCGGCGTCGAGATCGAGACGCAGCTCCAGAACGAGAACCGGCTCTTCGAGTGCGGCTGGGCCTGGAGCCTCGTCAAGGACGCGCCCGAGGTGGAGACCAGCGCGGGGATCGGCGTCCAGCCCGAGGGCGCCGCCGCCTCCGTCCCCTACCTCTACTTCACCGTCGTGGCCCTCGACGGCATCCAGGACCTGTTCTCCCGCCGCACGCTGACCCTCGGCCTGCTCAACCCCGAACAGCAGCGCCTGGCCGAGGCGTTGCGGCTGCGCTGGGAGATCACCCAGCAGTACTGGTCGGAGATCGCCCGCTTCGGGGAGGGCCGCTGGCCCCTGGAGGACATCCCCTGGCGGACCACCGGCCAGCGCCTGGAGTCCGAGTACTTCTCCCTCTGCGTCGCCTCGATCCTCGTCCACGACCTGGTACGCCGCCAGGCCACCGACGACGACCTCGCCCGCACCGTCGACATCGTGGAACGCCTCGCCGAACGCGGCCGCATCACCAGCCGCATGACCGACGACGACCCGGCCGTCCTCCTGCACAACCCCGGTGTCGCCCTGCCCCTGCTGGGCAGCGACCACATCGGCCCGGCCATGCAGTGGTCGATGACGGACTTCTCCGCCCAACTGCTCAAGCGCACCATCCAGTTGTGCACGCTCTCCCGCAACCTCGACTCCTACGACCGACTGCTCCGGCTCGCCGAGGAGATCCTCGGCCATCTGTGGAGACGGCGCCGCATCGACGGCGACGGCGCCGGCCTGTGGGACAACGTGCACGCCGCGTATCCGAGTTCGCAGGAGCGCAGCGGACCGCTGTCCTGGAACATGACGGAACGCGTCGCCGAGTGCATGGTCGCCGCGTCCTACCTCCACAAGCAGCCGCCGATCCGCAGCGCCGACCTGACCACGCTCGCCCGGGCCCTGCTCAGCGAGTCGACCCACCTCCTCGGCAAGGAACAGATGGAACCAGCCCCCTCCCCGCAGAGCCGGGAAGCGGAGACGCTCAAGGGCGTCGAGGCCGACCTCAAGCGCGCGCGGCACCTCCTCGACACCGAACCGGGCACCTCCTGCGCGCTGGCGCTGGGCGTGCTGGCCCGGCTCGACACCCTGGCCCGGGCCCGGGACACCGGGGCGGGGGTGTGACCCGTGCTCGTGTTCGCCGCCTCCGACAAGGGAGGCACCGGCCGCTCGGTCACCAGCGCCAACCTGGCCTACCGGCGCGCCCTCCTCGGTGACGACGTCTGCTACCTGGACTTCGACTTCGGCTCGCCCACCGCGCCCGCCGTCTTCGATATACCGGACGTCCTGAAGGAGGCCGAGGGGCGTGGCCTGCACTCGCACCTCAAGGGCGACCGGAGCGAGCCGCTGCGCGTCGACATCTGGGCCCGTACCGAGCACTTCGTCCTGCGCGACAGGCCGGACCGCTCGGGACGGCTGGTGCTGCTGCCCGGCGACCGCAGCGGCGGCGAGTTCGTCACGGACGCGGAGAACCTCCACCGCTGCGTGGACCTCATCCTCCAGCTGAAGCGCGAGTTCGACGTGATCGTGGTCGACCTCAGCGCCGGACGCAGCTATGCCATGGACCTGGCGCTCGCGGCCACCGCGCGGGGCGCGCTGCGGCGCCTCAAGACCCGCTGGCTGATCTACCACCGCTGGACCAGGCAGCACGTCATGGCCGCCGCCGAACTCGTCACGGGCAAGCAGGGCATCGTCAGCGCGGGCGTGGAGATGGGGCACGACCGAGACACGCTCACGGGCGCCATCCGCTTCGTCCGGGCCGCCGTACCCGCCCTCGACTCGCCGCTGTGGTCGCAGCTGCCGCCCGCCCAGTCCGCCTGGATGCGCCAGTACAACAAGCGGCTGGAGAGCATCGCGGCCGACCTGGGCATCGGCCGCAGCCGGGTCCTGGGGTCCGTACCGCTGGAACCGGTCCTGCAGTTGCGGGAGCAGCTCATCACCGACCAGGACGTCCTCGACAGCCGTATCGCCAACATCGAGACCTGGCAGGCGATGGGGGACCTCGCGGACAAACTGGCCGACGACAAGTACTGGGGGGCGCTGTGAGCACCGCGGGAGCCGTCTTCCGGGAGACCAGCGCCCAGCCGCGCACGGAGGCCGTGCCGTACTCCCATCTCTCCCTGGAACTCGGCCACCTGTACATGGAGGACTTCGCGGAGGGCCCCGACCGGCTGCGCGCGCACTTCGCCGCCGTACGACCCTGGCTGGACGCCGCGCGCGCGGGCGTCCCCGGCCTCCCCGACGGCAAGCGGCCCCGGATCAGCACCTGCTTCCTGATCGACGACTACTTCAGCCGCCTCGCCACGCCCGCCGAACTCGTCCCGCCCCTGCTGAAGGCGGCCGAGGACGCGGGCCTGAGGATCGACTACCTGGCCCGGGAGTCCGGCTGCGCGGCCACGGACCCCGCCGCGCCGGACGGCGGCGGGCTCGCCGACTCGGTCTTCGGCCGGCTGGTCGAGTCCCCGCCGCCCGGCAGCAAGGGATTCCGCCCGCCGCTGAGCCGGACCGGCTGGCTCACCAACGGGCGCCGCGCCCCGGGCCTGCGGACCTCCGCCGCGCTGAACTCCGGCGGGGCCTGGCAGCCGCCCAGTGAGACCCTCGCGCGCGGCCACTCCATCTTCGTCGACGTCGAACTGTGGGACGAGCGCGGCGAACGGCGCACCTGGTCGTGCGCCTTCCTGGCCGCCGTATGGCAGCTCGCCCGGCTCGGCCTGCTCCGCGACAACGGCAGGGCCGTCCTCACCCCGGTCCCCTGGGACGCCTCCGCCTTCCCCGCGGACTGGGACGACCTGCCGCACCTCGTCCGGCTCGACCCGGGCGCGGCGCCCTTCAGCGCGTACTACACCTGCAGCGTGCTGCCGACCCGGTTCCTGCCGGTCGAGCACGCCGTGCGGATCGTCCTCGAACAGACCCATGTGGACGAAGCGGCGCTGCACCAGGTCGCCCAGCGCGCCCGCGGCGAGCGGGTCACCGTCCCCGCGGGCGTCGTGGACCGCACGTCCTACGTGTTTCCGCCGGGGCTGTGACATGAGCGTCCCGGGGGAGACGACAGGGCCCGTGCTCGCCTGCGGCGAGGTGCGCACCTGCCTGCTGCCCACCCGCGACGCGGTGAGCGGGCGCGACGCCGAGCGGCTGCTGCGGCTGCGCGACGACGAGCGCGTGCGGATCTCCCAGCGCCCCAATCCGTACGCCGTCTCGCCCGACGTCCTCACCGGAGTCGACTGCCACCTGCCCACCGCCAACCGGGCCCGGGCCCATGTGGTCGGCACGGTGGCCGCGCGGGCGTCCCTCACCGAGGGGCGGATGCTCCAGGCGACGGCGTACTTCGCCGCACCGGCGACGGGGCCCGACCGGCGCCGGCCGTGGGGGTACTACCTGGTGCGCCCCGGCGTCCTCGTCCCCGTCGGCAGGATCGACGCACGCTCCGTGGCGCAGGGGTTCCTCACCCAGCATCTGAGGGACGACGCGCCCGACGATCTGGACATCGGGTCGATCGCGGAGGGCCTCCTCGCCCGGATCTCACGCCATCGGCTCCTCGACTACGACGTCCCCCTCACGTCCGCCGGCACCAGCCTGCGCTGGTCCGCGCTGCCCGCGGCGGACGGCGAGGAGGCGTCCCTGGAGTCGTTCACGATCGCCGAACACGGGCTGCGCCTGGTCGAGTTGCGGCTGCCGGGCGGTGTCCCGCCCGCCGTCGTGGCCGGGCTCTGCGAGGACCTCGCCCTGCACGACTGGCTGCTGACGACGGTCGTGGACAAGCTGGACGGCGTCCCGCTCGGCTCGGCCGAGGACGCGGCCGCCCTGCGCAGACTGGGCCCGCTCGTCCACCACCTGCTGCATCTGTGGATGCCGAAGGCGCGGGTGGACGGGAGGCTGGGCGCCCTCTGGGACGTCCTCGAACAGGACCCCGGGTTCAGCCGGCAGTGGCAGACCCTGGTCCAGCGCATCCGCGATCAACTGGCGCTGCGGGCAGCGGTGGCGCGGCGGCACGAGCCGCAGCCGCTGGCAGCGTCCTGACGACACGGAGAACGACGCCCGCACCATCCCGACGGGGGGAGAAAGAGAGATGAATGAACGAAAGCCGATACGCAGCCAGGGCGCGGTACGGACCCCGGACGCCTGGGACAGGGAGGAGGACGGCGCGCGGCCACTGGTGCAGAAGCTCCTGATCACCGTGGTGACAGGAGGCGCGGCCTATGTGCTGACCAACGTGCTCTCCCCGCGGCAGGACGACGAGTGGCGGGTCGTCACGGCGGTGCTCTTCGGCGGCGCGATCCTGATCGTCCAGTTCATGATCACTTTCGCGCATCAGCTGGGCGAGCTGAGGGCCGTGGTGGAGCAGCGCTTCGTCGACATCGGGCAGGCGACCAAACTCTTCAACAGGGTCGAGGAATTACGCGGCGACGGCGTGCCCCGGCTGGCCGAGAACGCCACCAAGGTCCTCTCCGTCGGACCCGAGATCCTGCACGACTTCGCGCGCCGGGAGATCGACCGCCTCGCCACGCACATGGACCACCTGACCACCCTGAGCGCCGAGTCCCCGGGCGAGAACGACGACTGGATCCTGGCCCTCGCCCACAGCGCCAAGACGTCGATCGACGCCATCAGCACCTCGTCCGTCGACCGGGCCTTCTGGAGCAGCGAGCCCGCGGCACGCTATCTGGACGCGCAGCGCGAGGCGATCCAGGAGCGCGGGGTCAGGGTGCGGCGGCTGTTCATCGTGCGCAACCCCGACGAGATCGGCATCCTGGACCAGCTCTGCGACGAGCAGCAGAGCCTTGGCATCGAGGTGCGCGTCGTGGCTCTGCCGCACCTGCCGCAGCAGTTCACCCGGCGCGGCAACATGCTCGACTTCATCATCTTCGACGCGGCGGTGTCGTACGAGATCGGCGCGGACCAGGTGAACGTGAACTACCGGACGCGGGTGGACTTCCACCCGGCCGACGTCCAGGACAAGATGAAGCGCTTCAACGAGCTGTGGAACGTCAGCGCCAACGGCTATCCGCCGGCCGCCGGGCTGGTGGGCAACCCGTCCGATCCGAACGGTCAGTGAGACACCCAGGGCGGGCCGTGACGTAGGGTGCGGCCGCATGAGTTTCTGGAGCTTGTCGTCGTGGCGAAGACGGATACGGCCGAAGGCCGCCCGCCGGTACCCCGTGCCGCTCACCGCGCACCAGTTGTGGATGATCTCGCTCGGCGCGCCCGTCGGTCAGGACGCGAGCGCCTCGCGGACCACCCTGTATCCGTTCGACCGGATCGACGACGAGAACGCCCGGCGCCGGCTGGCCGACCAGTGGCAGATCACCTCGCGCGAGGCGCTGGCCCGCCGGCTCGACGGGCTGGCACGGACCGGCTACCGGGCGAAGGCGCAGCAGGTGCTCGGCGTCGCGCCGCTGGCCTGGGACGCCGCCCTGTACGTCGACCTCGCCCGCCGCGGCTTCGCCGCCGGCCTGATCACCGAGGCCGACGCCTGGACCGCGCTGAAGAACATCGTCCCGGCGGTCGCGGGCACGTACGCCTCCTGGCAGGAGTACGCCGATCACTACCTGCTGGGCAGGAAGGTGTGGCGCGACGCCCTCAAGGGGCCGCGCGACGACGCCGCAGGCCTCCCCGCCCCGCAGGCCACCGCCGAGGCGCACCTGCGCTCCCTGCTCGACCCGGCGACCCGGGCCAGCCCCTGGAACCAGGTCTCCTGGGATGCCATATACCGTCCCGATCGGGCGCGATCCCGTTCCGACCGGGTGCGCTGACCGGGTGCCGGAGCACGCGAGAACTACGTGAGAATGGATCCATGACTCTGTTCCGCGACGACGGCATCGTGCTGCGCACCCAGAAGCTGGGTGAGGCGGACCGGATCATCACGATGCTCACGCGCGGTCACGGACGCGTACGGGCCGTGGCGCGCGGGGTACGGCGGACCAAGTCCAAGTTCGGGGCCCGCCTCGAACCCTTCTCCCACGTCGACGTGCAGTTCTTCGCCCGGGGAAGCGAGCTGGTGGGGCGCGGGCTGCCGCTGTTCACGCAGAGCGAGACCATCGCCGCGTACGGCGGCGGGATCGTGACCGACTACGCCCGGTACACCGCCGGGACGGCCATGCTGGAGACCGCCGAGCGGTTCACCGACCACGAGGGCGAGCCCTCCGTACAGCAGTACCTGCTGCTCGTCGGCGCCCTGCGCACCCTCGCCCGCGGCGAGCACGCCCCGCATCTCGTCCTGGACGCGTTCCTGCTGCGCTCGCTCGCCGTCAACGGCTACGCCCCGAGCTTCGGCGACTGCGCACGGTGCGGAATGTCCGGCCCGAACCGGTTCTTCTCGGTCGCCTCCGGCGGCTCCGTCTGCGTCGACTGCCGGGTGCCCGGCAGTGTCGTACCCTCCCCGCGGACCCTGGAGCTGCTCGGCGCGCTGCTTACGGGAGACTGGGAGACCGCGGACGCGTGCGAGCCGCGGTACGTCCGGGAGGGCAGCGGGCTGGTGTCCGCCTACCTGCACTGGCATCTGGAGCGCGGGCTGCGCTCACTTCGGTACGTCGAAAATTCGTAGCACCACAGTTGTAAGCACCACTGAGGAGACGAGAAGCACATGGTCGTACGCGGGATCCTGGGCCGCCAGCGCCGCGAGCACAAGACGCCGGAGCCCCACCCGTCCGGCGCCCGCGCGCCGAAGCTCCCCGGCGAGCTCGTCCCGAACCACGTGGCCATCGTCATGGACGGCAACGGTCGCTGGGCCAAGGACCGCGGCCTGCCGCGCACGGAGGGTCACAAGGTCGGCGCCGAGCAGGTCCTGGACGTGCTCCAGGGCGCCATCGAGGTCGGCGTCGGCAGCATCTCGCTGTACGCCTTCTCCACCGAGAACTGGAAGCGGTCGCCCGACGAGGTGCGCTTCCTGATGAACTTCAACCGGGACTTCATCCGCAAGACCCGCGACCAGCTCGACGAGCTCGGCATCCGGGTGCGCTGGGTGGGCCGGATGCCCAAGCTGTGGAAGTCGGTCGCCAAGGAGCTCCAGATCGCCCAGGAGCAGACCAAGGGCAACGACAGGCTCACGCTGTACTTCTGCATGAACTACGGCGGCCGCGCCGAGATCGCCGACGCCGCGCAGGCCCTGGCCGAGGACGTGAAGGCGGGCCGGCTCGACCCGTCGAAGGTCAACGAGAAGACCCTGCAGAAGTACATGTACTTCCCGGACATGCCGGACGTGGACATGTTCCTGCGCCCGAGCGGCGAGCAGCGCACCTCCAACTACCTGATCTGGCAGAGCGCTTACGCCGAGATGGTCTTCCAGGACGTCCTGTGGCCCGACTTCGACCGGCGCGACCTGTGGCGCGCCTGCCTCGAATTCGCCTCCCGCGACCGCCGGTTCGGCGGCGCGATCCCGAACGAGGAACTGCTGGCGATGGAGCAGGCGATGCGGGGCGACGAGGCGTAACCGCCGGTCGCCTGTCCGGCCCTGCCGCTACGATCACGGCTCGTCACCGAAGGACCGGGGAGGGGCCGTGACCGCAGAACAGACCGCCGAGGTGCGGGAGTCCGCTGTCGTGCTGGAGTACGCGTACGAGAAGGCGGACATGACGGACGCCGTCAAGGTGATCCTGCGCAAGCGGGGCGGAGCCGGGTGGATCTTCCGTCCGGCCCTCCTCGTCGCCGTCGGCGTAGTGGGGCTGGCGACGCTGGCGCTGGACCTGTCCCGGGGCGAAAGCCCGCTGCTGGGCGTGATGCTCACGGTGTGGCCGGCCCTGATGCTCTTCTACATCCCGGATCTGTCGGCCCGCCAGTCGCTGAAGAGCAACGAGCACCAGGGCCGGCTGACGGCGACCGTCGACGACGAGGGTGTGCGGATCACCGGAGCCCACGCCGACGCGCGCTCGGCGTGGGGCAGCTACGGCCACTACGTCGAGACCAAGCGGGTGTTCGTGCTGCGTGGCCCCCACCGGGCTGCCAACTGCGCGATAGTGCTGGTCAAGCGCGGTGCGCGCACGCCCGCGGACGTGGAGCGGCTGCGGGCCCTGCTCGACCGGCACCTGGCCCGCGCCTGAACCCCGTTCAACAGCCGGAGGACTTGGCGCACTCCGCACACGTACCGAAGATCTCCACCGTGTGCGCGACGTTCACATAGCCGTGCTCCGTCGCGATCGCCTCGGCCCACTTCTCCACCGCCGGGCCCTCGACCTCGACCGCCTTGCCGCAGGTGCGGCAGACGAGGTGGTGGTGGTGTTCGCCGGTGGAGCACCGGCGGTAGACCGACTCGCCGTCGGAGGTGCGCAGGACGTCGACCTCGCCGGCGTCGGCGAGGGACTGCAGGGTGCGGTAGACGGTGGTGAGCCCGACCGAGTCGCCCTTGTGCTTGAGCATGTCGTGCAGTTCCTGCGCGCTGCGGAACTCGTCGACCTCGTCCAGGGCCGCCGCCACGGCTGCGCGCTGGCGGGTCGCACGACCCTTCACGGGCGGTCCAGCGGTGGTCACCGGTTGCCTCCTTCCGTGGCGCGCGGCCACGTCTGCGTCTGCCGGGCCATTGTGCCAGTCCAGGCCGCTCCCAGTCAGGCTCCGACCTCGTCGGCGGCCGCCCGGGTGGCGGGAATCGAGCACTCCGCCGGATCGCCCGCGGGGTGTGCCGCCGCGGCCGCGCGGGCCCTGCGGCGGGCCAGCGGCGCGGCCAGCGCGGTCAGCGCCAGGAACGCGGCGATGGTCAGCAGCACGATCGTCGCGCCCGGCGGCACGTCCTGGTAGTACGACGTGACGGTGCCGCCGAGCGTCGCGGCCACGCCGATCGCGACGGAGATCGCGAAGGTCGCCGCGAAGCTGCGGGTGAGCTGCTGGGCGGCCGCGACCGGCACCACCATCAGGGCGGAGACCAGGATCAGGCCCACCACCCGCATCGCGACGGTGACCGTGACCGCCGCGGTGACCGCCGTGAGCAGGTTCAGGGCGCGCACGGGCAGACCGGTCACCCGGGCGAACTCCTCGTCCTGGCTGACCGCGAACAGCTGGCGGCGCAGCCCCAGCGTGACCAGGGCCACGAAGGCCGCGAGCACGGAGATGGCGGTCACGTCCGACGGCGACACCGTCGACAGCGAGCCGAACAGATACGAGTACAGGTTGGCGGTGGAGCCGCCCGGGGCGAAGTTGACGAACATGAGCCCGCCGGCCATGCCGCCGTAGAAGAGCATCGCGAGGGCGATGTCGCCGCGCGTCCTGCCGTACCAGCGGATCAGCTCCATGAGGACCGAGCCGAGCGCGGAGACGGCCGTGGCCATCCACACCGGCGAGGCGTTCAGCAGGAATCCGAGGCCGACGCCGGTCATGGCGATGTGGCCGATGCCGTCGCCCATGAGGGGCTGGCGGCGCTGCACGAGGTAGATGCCGATGGCGGGCGCGGTGATGCCGACCAGCACGGCGGCGAGCAGCGCCCGCTGCATGAAGGCGTAGTTCAGGAGGTCCATCAGCTCAGCAGTCCCGTGCGGATCGGCTCGGCGCCCGCGGCGTCGTGCGGGTGTACGTGGTCGTGGCCCGGCAGGGCGTGCTGCCCCACCGCGCGCGGCGGCGGCCCGTCGTGCACGACGCAGCCGTCACGCAGGACGACCGCCCGGTCGATCAGGGGCTCCAGGGGGCCCAGTTCGTGCAGGACCAGCAGCACGGTCGTGCCGGCCGCTACCTGAGCGCGGAGCGTGTGCGCGAGCACCTCCTGGCTGGCCAGGTCGACGCCCGCCATCGGCTCGTCCATGATCAGCAGCTCGGGCTCGGCGGCCAGGGCGCGGGCGATGAGCACCCGCTGGTGCTGGCCGCCGGAGAGGGCGTTCACGGAGTCCTTCGCGCGGTCCGCCATGCCGACCTGCTCCAGGGCCCGGTGTACGGCCTCGTGGTCGGCCTTGCGGAAGAAGCCGAAGCGGGCGCGCGCGAGGCGGCCCGAGGAGACGACCTCGGTGACCGTCGTCGGGACGCCGCCCGCGGCCGTGGTGCGCTGCGGCACGTATCCGACGCGCGCCCAGTCGCGGAACGTACGGCGCGGGGTGCCGAACAGCTCGATCTCGCCGCCGCTGACCGGCACCTGGCCGATGACGCTGCGGACGGCCGTCGACTTGCCGGAGCCGTTCGCGCCGAGCAGGGCGACGACCTCGCCGCGGTGCACGGTGAGGTCGATGCCGCGCAGGACGGGCCGCGAGCCCAGCTCGGCGCGGACGCCGCGCATCGCGATGACGGGCTCGTTCGCGTCGTCCCTGCCGTCCCTGCCGTCCCTGCCGTCCCTGCCGTCCATGGTGCCCTCCGTGGTGATCACTTGGTGCCCAGGGCCGTCTGCAGGGCCTTGAGGTTCGCTTCCTGGACCGAGAGGTAGTCCCTGCCGCGGGACCTGTCCGTGATGCCCTCGATGGGGTCGAGGACGTCGGTCCTCAGGTGGGCGTCCTGGGCGATGGTCTTCGCGGTCTTGTCGCTGACGAGCGTCTCGTAGAACACGGTGGAGACGCCGTCGGCCCTGGCCATGGTCTCCAGGCCCCTGACCCGCGCCCCGCTGGGCTCCGACTCGGGGTCGAGGCCGCTCACGGCCTCCTCGGTGAGGCCGTAGCGCTCGGCGAGGTAGCCGAAGGCGGCGTGCGTGGTGACGAAGACCCTGGTCCTCGGGTGGGCCAGACCGGTCCTGAACCGGCTGTCGAGCTCGTCGAGCCTCCCGACCAGGGCCGCCGTGTTCCTCCGGTAGTCGGCCGCGTGCTTCGGGTCCGCCTTCTCGAAGGCCTTGCCGACGCCCTCGGCGACCTGGGCGTAGCGCACCGGGTCGAGCCAGATGTGAGGGTCGTCACCGCCGGTCGCGCCGGCCTCGTCGCCCTGGCGGGTGTCGTGGGCGGCCGCGTGCCCGCCGACCTCGGTGCCGTGCCGCTCCAGGGTGGTGAGGGAGGCGGCGTCGATCTTGGTCCTGATCGGGGACTGGGCGACCGCGTCGTCGACGGCGGGCTGGAGGCCCTTGAGGTAGAGCACCGCGTCGGAGTCCTCGAGTTGCGCCGTCTGCCGGGCGCTGATCTCCAGATCGTGCGGTTCCTGGCCGGGCCGGGTGAGACTGGTGACGTGGACGTGGTCCCCGCCGATCCGCTCGGCGAGGAAGGCCATGGGGTAGAACGACGCGACGACGTCGAATTTGCTCGTGTTGCCCGCTGCCGCGCCGCCGCCGGAGCAGGCGGTCAAGGCCGCCATGCCGAGGGCCGCTGCCGCGCTCGCGGCGACCGCGGGGAGGAGACGTCGTCCTATGTTCATGAGAGTCATTTTCAACAAACATGGAAACCGTTGTCAACAAGCCTCGTGAGGGCCCCCTACAAACGACGTGAGAGATCCCTTAACGGATACCGATTTGGTTGTGGGGGAGGCTGCGCCGGTAACCTGAAGCATTCGCTGGAAGCATCTCGCTTCGTCGCCCGTCGTCGTAATGAAGAGAGCACCGTGGCCGCCGACAAGATCGACACCATCGTCAGCCTGAGCAAGCGCCGTGGCTTCGTATTCCCCTGCAGTGAGATCTACGGCGGCCAGCGTGCCGCCTGGGACTACGGACCGCTGGGTGTCGAGCTCAAGGAGAACATCAAGCGCCAGTGGTGGCGCTACATGGTGACGTCGCGCGAGGACGTGGTCGGTATCGACTCGTCCGTGATCCTGGCGCCCGAGGTCTGGGTCGCCTCCGGCCACGTCGCCACCTTCACGGACCCCCTCACCGAGTGCACCGCCTGCCACAAGCGGTTCCGCGCGGACCACCTGGAAGAGGCGTACGAGGAGAAGAAGGGGCACGCCCCGGCCAACGGCCTGGCGGACCTCAACTGCCCGAACTGCGGCAACAAGGGCACGTTCACCGAGCCCAAGCAGTTCTCGGGTCTGCTCTCCACCCACCTCGGCCCGACGCAGGACAGCGGCTCCGTCGCCTACCTGCGCCCCGAGACCGCCCAGGGCATCTTCACCAACTTCGCCCAGGTGCAGACCACCTCGCGCCGCAAGCCTCCGTTCGGTATCGCCCAGATGGGCAAGTCCTTCCGCAACGAGATCACGCCCGGCAACTTCATCTTCCGCACCCGCGAGTTCGAGCAGATGGAGATGGAGTTCTTCGTCAAGCCGGGCGAGGACGAGAAGTGGCAGGAGTACTGGATGCAGCAGCGCTGGAACTGGTACACCGGCCTGGGTCTGCGCGAGGAGAACATGCGGTGGTACGACCACCCGAAGGAGAAGCTCAGCCACTACTCCAAGCGCACCGCCGACATCGAGTACCGCTTCCAGTTCGGCGGCAGCGAGTGGGGTGAGCTGGAGGGCGTCGCCAACCGCACCGACTACGACCTCGGTGCCCACGCCAAGGCCTCCGGCCAGGACCTCTCCTACTTCGACCAGGAGGCCGGCGAGCGCTGGACGCCGTACGTCATCGAGCCGGCCGCCGGTGTCGGCCGCACGATGCTGGCGTTCCTGCTCGACGCCTACGTCGAGGACGAGGCCCCGAACGCCAAGGGCAAGATGGAGAAGCGCACGGTGCTGCGCCTCGACCACCGCCTCGCCCCGGTGAAGGTCGCGGTCCTGCCGCTGTCCCGCAACCCGGAGCTGTCCCCGAAGGCCAAGGGCCTCGCCCAGGCGCTGCGTCAGAACTGGAACATCGAGTTCGACGACGCCGGCGCCATCGGCCGCCGCTACCGCCGCCAGGACGAGATCGGCACGCCGTTCTGCGTCACCGTCGACTTCGACACGCTCGAGGACAACGCGGTGACCGTGCGCGAGCGCGACACGATGAAGCAGGAGCGCGTCTCCCTCGACCAGATCGAGGGCTACCTGGCCAGCCGCCTGATCGGCGCCTGAGCCGGTGACCGCCGGGGCTCCGCCCCGGCACCGCGACGCCGCCCACCCTCCACCGAACCGGTCGGTGGAGGGTGGGCTTTGTCGTACCCAGCTCGGCGCTTCGGCCTATATCCCGCTCGACTCCGTCGGATCCACCGTCGCCTGATGCGCTTCGGCGAGGTGCTCCTGGGCCTTCAGCCACGGAAGGAACTGCGCCCCCTTCTGCCAGCCGCACGTGTCACATCTGATCGTGCGCTGCACGCCCGTGCGCCGGACCCGGACCACGTGCTCCCGCCCGTGCCCGTCCCAGCGGCTCACCTTGCTCGAGTCGATCTGCGGCATTAACGCCTCCAGCGTTCACGTCCTGTGGAACCGGTACACCTCCAGCAGCCAGGAGTGTGCAGCAAGACCAATATCAACAGGGGATCTCGCGCGATGAGTCGGGCTCCCCGGAGGCCGGGGAGGCTCAGGCCGAGACGCTCGCCGCTTCGCGGACCTCGGGGGACTCCAGTCGCTGAGCGGTGAGTTCGGCCGTACGGCGGGCCCAGCGGCCGCTGGTGAGCGCGCCCAGGGTGAGCACCGCGAGACCGCAGACCACGATGATCCACCACCCGGGGCGGGCCGCTGACACGAATACCTCGCGGTACGAGGACGCGCCCACGCCGGAGGCCAGGACGGCGCCGATCACCGCGACGCCGAGGGTCTGGCCGAGCTGCCTGCTGGTGGAGGCGACGCCCGCGGCCACCCCGGCCTGTGCCCGCGGCATCCCCGACACCGCCGTGTTGGTGATCGGCGCGTTCACGAAACCGAAGCCGATGCCGAACAGGGCGTACCCGGCGAAGAGCATGACGTTCGACGTCTCCGCCTCGAACGCGGCGAACAGCACCCCGCTCGCGGTCATCGCGGACCCCGCGACGAGCAGCGGCAGACGCGCCCCCCGGGCGCCCACGAGCCGACCGGACAGCGGCGCGCACAGGAACGTCGGCACGGCCATCGGCAGCATCCACAGGCCCGCGTGCAGGGCGTCGAGCCCGCGCACGTTCTGCAGGTAGAGCGTCGACAGGAACAGGAAGCCGCCCAGGGCCGCGAACGCGCTGACCGCGATCACCGTGGCCCCGCCGAACGGCACCGAGCGGAAGAAGCGCAGGTCGATGAGGGGCTCGTCCCGGCGCGGCTCGTACCAGAGCAGGCCCAGCAGGGCGGCGGCGGCCAGCGCGGCGAAGGGAAGCACCGTGCCCGCGCCCGCCTCCGGCGCCTCGATGATCGCGTACGTCAGTGAGCCGAACAGGGCGACCACCAGCACCTGGCCGACCGGGTCGGGGCGGCGGGCCCGGGGGGCGCGGGACTCGGGGACGAAGCGCAGGGTGAGGAGCAGGGCCGCGAGGCCGACGGGGAGGTTGACCCAGAAGATCGCGCGCCAGCCCACCGACTCCACCAGCAGCCCACCGACCAGCGGACCCGCCGCCATGGATATGCCGATCACGGCACCCCACATGCCGATCGCCCGCGCCCGTTCGCGGACGTCGGTGAAGGTGTTGGTGATGATCGACATGGCGACCGGGTTGAGCATCGAGCCGCCGACCGCCTGGACCATGCGGAAGACGATCAGCAGCTGAAGGTTCGGCGCGAGCGAGCACAGCAGGGAACCGGCGGTGAACGTCGCCAGGCCCGTCATGAAGACCTTCTTGCGGCCGATCCGGTCGGCTGTCGAGCCCGCGAGCATCAGCAGCGAGGCCAGCACCAGCGTGTAGGCGTCGATCGTCCACTGCAGACCGGAGGTCGAGGCGTGCAGCTCGCGTTGCAGTGAGGGCAGCGCGACGTTCAGGGCCGTGTTGTCGAGGCTCACGATGAGCAGGCTGGAGCAGCAGATCGCGAGCACGAGCAGGCGTCGGCGGTGACTCAACTCGGGCATGGATCCATGGTAACCGATGTCGATAGTGCGGCTAACTAATTACTGTCTCGGATTCCCCGTCGATACGCGACAATGGGTGGATGCCCACGCCCGTATCCCCCTTGCAGATCGGCCCGCACACCGTCCAGCCGCCCGTCGTGCTGGCCCCCATGGCCGGTATCACCAACGCGCCCTTCCGCACCCTGTGCCGGGAGTTCAGTGGCGGCAAGGGCCTGTTCGTGAGCGAGATGATCACGACCCGGGCGCTGGTCGAGCGCAACGAGAAGACCATGCAGCTGATCCACTTCGACGCGACCGAGAAGCCGCGCTCGATCCAGCTGTACGGCGTCGACCCGGCGACCGTCGGCAAGGCCGTCCGCATGATCGCGGAGGAGGACCTGGCCGACCACATCGACCTGAACTTCGGCTGCCCGGTCCCGAAGGTGACGAGGAAGGGCGGCGGCTCCGCCCTGCCGTACAAGCGGAACCTGCTGCGGGCGATCCTGCGCGAGGCCGTCACCGGCGCCGGGGACCTCCCGGTCACGATGAAGATGCGCAAGGGCATCGACGACGACCACATCACCTTCCTCGACGCCGGGCGCATCGCCGTCGAGGAGGGCGTGACCGCCATCGCGCTGCACGGCCGTACGACCGCCCAGCACTACGGCGGCACCGCGGACTGGGAGGCCATCGCGCGCCTCAAGGAGCACGTGCCGGAGATCCCGGTCCTGGGCAACGGCGACATCTGGTCCGCCGAGGACGCGCTGCGCATGGTGCGCGAGACCGGCTGCGACGGCGTGGTCGTCGGCCGCGGCTGCCTGGGTCGGCCGTGGCTGTTCCAGGACCTGGTCGCCGCCTTCGAGGGCCGTACGCAGGACCTCGCGCGGCCGGGGCTGCGCGAGGTGGCCGACGCCATGGTCCGGCACGCCACCCTGCTCGGCGAGTGGATCGGCGACGAGTCCAAGGGCGTCATCGACTTCCGCAAGCACGTGGCCTGGTACCTGAAGGGCTTCGCGGTCGGCTCCGAGATGCGCAAGCGCCTCGCGATCACGTCCTCGCTGGAGGAACTGCGGTCCGGCCTCGATGAGTTGAACCTCGACCAGGCGTGGCCCGACGGCGCGGACGGCCCCCGCGGCCGTACGTCCGGCAACAACCGCGTGGTGCTGCCGGACGGCTGGCTGAAGGATCCGTACGACTGCGCGGGCGTCGGCGAGGAGGCCGAGCTCGACACCTCCGGCGGCTGAGCTCAGCCCTTCTTCGGGCGCGGCGTCGAGCCGTACGCCGTCAGGAAGCGGTCGCGGAAGGAACTCATCCTCCACACCGGCGCGTTGTGCGCGGGGCGCAGGCCGTCCGTCCAGTGCCAGCCGGCGATGCGGTCCAGGACCTTCGGGTCCTTGGCGACGATCGAGATCGGCACGTCACGGCTGGCGTGGTTGCCGCTGACCCGGGCGATCGGCTGGTGGTCGCCGAGGAAGACGAGCACGGTGTTGTCGTTGCCGTAGCGCTCCAGCCACTGGGTCAGCGCGGTCACCGAGTACTGGATCGACTTGCCGTACTCCTGCCGGGACCTGGTGGTGTCCGCGATGATGTCGGCCGGCTTGTTGCCCGCCGCCTCGATGCCCTTGAACACCGAGCCGTCGCCCAGCCGGTCCCAGCCGACCATCCTCGGGATCGGCGCCCACGGCTGGTGGCTGGAGGTCAGGATGACCTCCGACATCAGCTGCTTGCCGTCGGCGCGCTTCCTGCCGTGCACCCGCTTCTGGAACTGCTCCAGGGCGTACTGGTCGGGCATCGTCGACCAGCTGAACTTCGGCCCCTTGTAGCCCAGTTGGAAGGCGTTGTAGACCTTGCCGAGGCCGTAGTACTTCTGTTCCGGCCAGCCCTTCTGCACCCCCGGCATGACACCGACCGTGTCCCAGGCGCCGGTCTTGCGGAAGGCCTTGGTGAGGCTGAGGTGGTCGCTGGCCATGACGGTGCGGTAGCGCTGCTGGTTGCTGATCCACAGGCCCGACAGGGTGGTGGAGTGGCCGAGCCAGCTGCTGCCGCCGTACGTCGCCGACGTCAGCCAGCCGCTCTTCGCGTGGTAACCCGCCTTGGCCAGCGCCTTGGTGCGCGCGTCCAGGGTCCGGTCGACGCCGGGCGCCTCGATCGGGTCCTCGATCGCGCTGCGGCCGTAGCTCTCGATGAACGTGAAGACCATGTCCTTGCCCCGCAGGTCGGGCACGAGCTGCGAGCCCGGTGTGTTCCCGAAGGCGTCGGCCCGCGCCGTCCGCCCGAACGCCGCCTCGTCCCGCAGCGTGCTGCGCACCGACCGCGCCTGGCTCTTCACGACGGCGGCCGTGTGCTCCGAGGCGATCGGCGTCCCGGCGAGCTGCAGGCCGAGCGCGGTGCAGGTGATCCAGACGGTGCCGATGATCAGCGCCCCGCGGGAGGCCCGGGTACGGTACCTGGCCAGCAGCTCGGCGAGCCGCACGGTGGCCAGGGCCACGAAGCCGATCAGCAGGACGATCAGGAGCACCGCGCCGGCCGTGATGCCGAGCTCGGCGGTCGCGCCGAAGGTGTCATCGAGGTACGCGCGGGCGTCGCCGAGCAGCGACCAGTCCAGGATGACGTTGAAGCCCCGGCCCAGGTACTCGTGGAACCCCATGTCGAACAGGTTCACCACGGTGACCGCACCCAGCAGCGCACCGGCCAGCGCCGACACCACCAACCGAGGCCTGCGCGGCAGACTGACCAGCACCACGGCACCCATGATCGCCTCGGCCGGAAGCCGCACGAACGCGACGAGCTTCAGTCCGTCGACGGTGTTCGGCATCAGTAGACAGATGTAGACGAGGACGGCGGACAGCACGGTGGTCGCGAGGGAGAGGACCTGAGCGGCGCGAGGGTGACGGCTCCGCCGGCGTTGCCGGAAGCGGCGGCCGGACGGGATGCGCAGCCCGGACAGGATGCGGAGCCCGGACCGGATACGGAGCCCGGACAACCCGGACAGGAAGGACCGGGGGCGGGTGCCGACCTCCGTGATCGAATCGCCGCCCCCGACCGCCTCGGCCGTCTCGATCTCCGCGACCGATGCGCCCCGTTGGGGCGGCAGGGCCTCGCCCTCGGTCTCCCCGGCCGTACTCGGTGGCCGGCGCGTGCTCGTGTGCTGAGACAACCCGGGGGTCCTTCCGTGCGAGGCCGTGACAGGTGGCGGCGGGCCACATGCTGGGGAGGCAGGCCCGCCATCCTCCCGTACGGCTCACCTCCGGCGCCTGTTCAGGGGCGACGGCAAACACCCGGCAAATGCGTCGTCGACGCTCCGGGAAGGCGGTTCGGACGGGTGGCCCGCGAGGGTCAGCCGCCCACGTACGCCGCGAGGTGCTCGCCCGTGAGCGTGGAGCGGGCGGTGACGAGGTCGGCGGGGGTGCCCTCGAAGACGACACGGCCGCCGTCGTGGCCGGCGCCGGGGCCGAGGTCGATGATCCAGTCGGCGTGGGCCATGACCGCCTGATGGTGCTCGACCACGATCACGGACTTGCCGGAGTCGACCAACCGGTCCAGCAGACCCAGCAGTTGCTCGACGTCGGCGAGGTGAAGGCCGGCGGTCGGCTCGTCGAGGACGTACACGCCGCCCTTCTCGGCCATGTGCGTGGCCAGCTTGAGCCGCTGCCGCTCGCCGCCGGACAGCGTGGTGAGCGGCTGGCCGAGGGTGAGGTAGCCGAGCCCGACGTCGGCCAGCCGCTGAAGGACCCGGTGCGCGGCGGGGGTTCGTGCCTCGCCGGCGCCGAAGAACTCCTCGGCCTCGGTCACCGACATTGCGAGCACCTCGCTGATGTCCCTGCCGCCGAGGTGGTATTCGAGCACCGACGCCTGGAACCGCTTCCCCTCGCAGTCCTCGCAGGTCGTGGCGACGCCGGCCATCATGGCCAGGTCGGTGTAGATGACGCCGGCGCCGTTGCAGGTGGGGCAGGCGCCCTCGGAGTTGGCGCTGAACAGTGCCGGCTTCACGCCGCCCGCCTTGGCGAACGCCTTGCGGATCGGGTCGAGCAGTCCGGTGTACGTCGCCGGGTTGCTGCGCCGGGAGCCGCGGATCGCGCCCTGGTCGACCGACACCACGCCCGCGCCGGCCGGGATCGACCCGTGCACGAGCGAACTCTTGCCGGAGCCCGCCACGCCGGTGACCACGCAGAGCAGCCCGAGCGGGACGTCGACGTCGACGCCCCGCAGGTTGTGCGCCGTCGCGCCGCGGATCGGAAGGTGCCCGGTGGGCTTGCGCACCGTCTCCTTGACGGCGGCCCGGTCGTCGAGATGGCGGCCCGTGATGGTGTCCCCGGCCCGCAGCCCCTCGACGGTGCCCTCGAAGCAGACGGTGCCGCCCGCCGTACCGGCGCCGGGGCCGAGGTCGACGACATGGTCGGCGATCGCGATGACCTCCGGCTTGTGCTCCACCACGAGCACCGTGTTGCCCTTGTCCCGCAGGCGCAGCAGCAGGCCGTTCATCCGCTGGATGTCGTGCGGGTGCAGGCCCGTGGTGGGCTCGTCGAAGACGTACGTGACATCGGTGAGCGACGAGCCCAGGTGGCGGATCATCTTGACGCGCTGGGCCTCGCCGCCGGAGAGCGTGCCCGAGGGCCGGTCGAGTGAGAGGTAGCCCAGCCCGATCTCCACGAACGAGTCGAGCGTGTGCTGCAGCGTGGTCAGCAGCGGCGCGACCGACGGCTCGTCGAGGCCGCGGACCCAGGCCGCCAGGTCGCTGATCTGCATCGCGCACGCGTCGGCGATGCTGATCCCCGCGATCTTCGACGACCGCGCCCCCTCGGTGAGCCGGGTGCCGTCGCATGCGGGACAGGTGGTGAAGGTGACCGCGCGCTCCACGAACTCACGGATGTGCGGCTGCATCGCCTCCTTGTCCTTGGAGAGCATCGACTTCTGGACGCGCGGGATCAGGCCCTCGTACGTCATGTTGATGCCCGCGATCTTCATCCGGGTCGGCTCGCGATGGAGGAAGTCGTGTCGCTCCCGCTCGGTGTACTCGCGGATCGGCTTGTTCGCGTCGACGAGGCCCGACTCGCTGTAGAGCCGGTAGTTCCAGCCGCCCGCCTTGTACCCGGGGACGGTGAGCGCACCCTCGGCGAGCGACTTGGAGTCGTCGTAGAGGTGGGTGAGGTCGATGTCGGTGACCGAGCCCCTGCCCTCGCAGCGCGGACACATACCGCCGGTGATGCTGAAGTCGCGCCGCTCCTTCACGGTCCGTCCGCCGCGCTCCAGGGTGACCGCGCCCGCCCCGCTGATCGAGGCGATGTTGAAGGAGAACGCCTTGGGCGAGCCGATGTGCGGCTGCCCGAGCCGGCTGAAGAGGATGCGCAGCATCGCGTTGACGTCGGTGGCGGTGCCGACCGTGGAGCGGGGGTCGCCGCCCATCCGCTGCTGGTCGACGCTGATCACGGTCGTCAGCCCGTCGAGAACGTCCACCTCGGGCCGGGCCAGCGTCGGCATGAAGCCCTGCAGGAAGGCGCTGTACGTCTCGTTGATCAGCCGCTGCGACTCGGAGGCGATGGTGTCGAACACCAGCGAGCTCTTGCCCGAGCCGGAGACTCCGGTGAACACCGTCAGCCTGCGCTTGGGGATCTCGACGCTCACGTCCTTGAGGTTGTTCTCACGGGCGCCGTGCACGCGGATCAGATCGTGGCTGTCGGCAAGGTGCGGTACGGGCGACTGTGCGTCCGTCCTCGTGGCCATGCTCATCGTGTCCCCATCTGCTCTGCGCGGCGTGCGTCCCGCTCTTTTGGCCCTCTTCGCCTCGGCCACGGTAGGCGAGCGGCGGTGCCCGGCGCTTCTCGATTCCTGATCGTCTGCCGATCGTCCTGAGCGGCCTTTGATCGCCGAGCCGTGTCAGGCGCCGCCCACCGCCGTGAGCAGGGCCAGCGGAGCCGCCGCCGAGCGGGACTCCCGTACGCACGCGTGCGGGTAGGGCACCGGCTCCGCGTAGGCGTCGCGGCCGTAGCCCGCGAGCACCTCGGGGAGGCGGTGGCCGGTGGCGATGGCCGCGTCGACCAGGGCGTGGGCGACCGTGCGGGCCTCGTCGTGCAGGCCGTAGCGGGCCAGGCCGAGGGCGATCAGCGCGTTGTCGTGCGGCCAGACCGACCCCCGGTGGTACGAGAGCGGGTGGTACGCCGGCTGGCCGGAGGCGAGGGTGCGCACGCCCCAGCCCGAGAAGAAGTCCGGTTCGAGGAGACGCCGGCCGACCAGCTCGCCGTACTCCTTGTCCAGCAGCCCCGACCACAGCAGATGCCCCGCGTCCGAGGCGAGCGCGTCGAGCCGGCGGCCCCGGCCGTCCAGGGCGAGCGCCGGGAAGGAGTGCTCCGGCATCCAGAAGTCCCGCTGGAAGCGCTCGCGGAGGTCGGCGGCAGCCTGCTCCAGCAGGGCCGCGTAGGTCGCGTCCTTCCACACCGTGCGCGCGACCCACGCCGTGCGGCGCAGCGCGTCGTACGCGTAGCCCTGGGCCCCCGCCGCCATCACCGGGCCGCTCGCGCGGGTGCCGTCGGCCGAGCAGATGGCGCCGGGGGAGTCCTTCCAGTTCTGGTTGGCGAGGCCGCCTTCGTCGGCGCGGTAGACGAGGTAGCCGCGCGAGGTCAGTCCGCCGTGGTCCAGCATCCAGCCGATCGCCGCACGGGCGTACGGCTCCAGGCGGCGGGCCATGGCCTCGTCGCCGGTCCGCTCGACGTAGGCGCCGAGGACGATGAGGAACAGCGGGGTGGCGTCCACCGACCCGTAGTAGCGCCCGTACGGCACCTGCCCGAAGTGCGCCAGCTCGCCGTGCCGTACCTCGTGCACGATCTTGCCGGGCTGGGCGACCGAGGAGTCACCGGTCCTTGTCGCCTGCGTGGCGGCCAGCGCCGGGAGCGTGGCGGCGGCCAGCCGGGGGCGGTAGGGCAGGGCGAAGAGCGAGGTGAGCAGGGCGTCCCGGCCGAGGAGGGTGAGGAACCAGGGGGCGCCGGCCGCCGGTACGCGCAGTTCCTCGCCGTCCGGACCGGTCGCCGGGACCTGGAGCGCGGCGAGGTCGGCCAGCCCGCGGGCACAGACCGCCGCCAGCTCGGGCCAGCCCGTCGGGAAGGCCACGCCCGCCACGAACTCGCCCTCCAGCGCGCGGAGTTGTTCGTTCACGGCGGCGGGGGAGCGCGGGACGCGCAGGGCGCGCCGCTCGCCGTGCGGGCGGCCCACCACGCGCAGCACCAGCTCCGTCGTGCCGTGCGGTGCGAGGTCCAGGGTCCACACCAGGCGGCGGGCCCCGGTGCCGGTCTCCTCCACGCCGTCCGGGGCGGGGTCGGCGGTGATGGCCGTACAGGAGTGCCATTCGCCGCGCCGGTAGGTGAACTCCACGCCGTCGTCGAGGAGATGGCGCGAGCGTACGACGCCGGTCTTGGCGTAGGTGCGGTGATCGGAGCGCAGCTCGAACTGGTCGGTGAAGTCGGCGTCGGCGGTGATCGCCAGGCGCACGGTGGTCGGCACCGGACGGTTGCCGGTCACCCGCAGCGACTCGACGAACGAGCAGTCGCCGACGGCCTGTTCTCGCAGGAGGGTGTACGCGGGAGGCTCCTGCCGGCCGCCGCGCGGCACGAGCACGCAGCGCATGGCGTCCCCGTCCGCGACCGGGGTGAGCACCTCGGGTACCGCCCCGTCGACCGTGAGCTGCCAGCGGCTGAGGTGCCGGGCGTCGCGTACGAACAACCCGTCCGGGGAGCTGTTTCCCCGGACGCCGCTGATGTCGCCGCGGTCGTCCACGGCGGCGAACGTCGTGCCGTGCACGAGCAGATGATGCCGGTCCGTCATCCCCGGCTCCCTCCCTTGTCACTTCTGTCGACGTCACTGAAGTCACTTCTGTCGAACGCGTCGGTGCCCGTGCGGGACACGCCGTGCCCGGGATCGTGCAGCAGGTCGAGCGCGAGGGCGGCGGTCCAGCCGAAGCCGGTCGCGCCGCACGCCTCGCCGGTGAACGGGTCGACGTACTCCGCGAATCCGGAGGCGTCGGCGGTGTGCACGATCGCCTCCCGCAGCGCGTCGGCCCGCCGGCGCTCACCGTGCAGCCGCAGCCCGCGCTCCAGCAGCCAGCAGGTGTTGAACCAGGCCGGGCCGCGCCAGTAGCGGTGCGGGTCGAAGGCCTCGCCGAGGAGGTCGTAGCTGGGCACCAGCCGCGTGGCGCCCCCGAGCCCGAAGTGCGGCCCGCACGCCGTCCGCACCAGGGACGTGACGATGTGCCGAGGCAGCCCGGGAAGGAGGAGGGGGATCAGACCGGAGACGCCGCGCTCGGGGATCAGGCCGGCGCTTCGCACATTCCGGTGACTGCGGCTGCCGACATCCCGGTTGAGTACGTCCCGGCAGAAGAACATCCCCTCCGCCGGATCCCACAGCCGCTCCACCAGCGCCACCGTCAGCCGCTCCGCGCGCGCGTGGCGGGCGGTGCCGGTCGCGCCCAGCTCGCGGGCGATGCGTGCCAGGGCGTGCTCGGAGGCGATGAGCAGGGCGTTGAAGGCGGGATCCTCGACGGCGAACTCGCCCACCCGTCTCCCACCACCACCCTCAACCGAGGCCCTGCGGGCCACCCCTTTGTCTTCCCCGTCGGTGTATTCACGGTCCCGGTAGTCGGCCGCAAGCCGCACGTACCGCCCGTAGTCCAGATCCGTCGGCCGGTCCTCGGGTGCGCCGTGATCGAGGTCGGCACGGCGGAAGGAGCGGGTCGGCGCCGGGGTGACGCGGGACAACGGGGCGTCCCAGCAAGGGCTGTTGTCCATGCCCTGTTCCCAGGGGTGGACGACGGACGCCAGCCCCCCGCCGCCCAGGTCGCGCCGGTGCAGCAGATAGCGGTGCCAGGCGGCGAGCCGCGGGTAGGCACCGGCCAGGAAGCCGCGCGCCCACGACAGTTCGGGGTCGGCGCGGTGCACCAGCCAGGCCGCGAGCGCGTGCACCGGTGGCTGCACGATGCCCGAGGTCTGTACGGTGCGCGGGGCGCCCGCCGCGCGCCCCGCGCTCGACGAGCGCCAGAAGTCGGGGCTCGGGAAGTAGGCGTCGTGGGGGACGGAGGGGTTGAAGACGATGTGCGGCACGCGCCCGTCGGCCCACTGCGCGGCCAGCAGTGTCTCCAGCTCGGTCTGGGCCCGCAGCGGCGACACATGGCGCAGCCCGATCGCGATGAACGCGGAGTCCCAGGACCACTGGTGCGGATACAGGCTGCGCGAGGGGACCGTGGAGGTGCCCGTCCAGTTGTCCTCCAGGACCCGGGCCGCTCTGGCGTGGGGGGAGTCAGCCGATGCAGCCGATAACGGTGCATCCGTCGAGGACAGCGGATCGCATGCGACCGCCTGCTCGGCGGGGCGGGCTGTGAGCTGGGCCCTGCGATCCACTCGGGGCTCCCCCAAGACGTCTCGGTCGACCGGCGCGGTGACGAGCACCGCTCTGAGTACCGCTGTGCGTACCACGGGGTTACGTCTGTTTAACGCGCAAAACTCACTATGTAAGGCAAGCTTGACGAACACAAGGGGGTGCGCATGACGGGGCGGAGTCAGGCGAGGCAGGCCGGCGCGGGCGATCTGCTCGAACTGGTCCGTACGGGACGGGCGACGACACGTGGTGCGCTCCAGCAGGCCACGGGGCTGTCCAGAGCCACCGTCGGACAGCGCCTCGACCGGCTCTTCCGCGCGGGCTGGCTGCGCGAGGGCGCGGGCGGCCCGGTGGACTCCCCGCTCGGCGGACGCCCCTCGATCACCCTGGAGTTCGACGACGCCCACGCGGTCGTCCTGGCCGCCGACCTCGATACCCGGCATGCGCGCGCGGCCGTGCTGTCGCTGACCGGCGAGACCCTCGCCGAGCACTCGGGCACCCTCGTCGTCGAGGACGGCCCCGACGCCGTACTGGGCGAACTCGGCGGCTGGTTCGCCGAGTTGCTGGAGAAGTCCGGACACGGGGCCGACGAGGTCTGCGGCATCGGGCTGGCCGTGCCGGGCCCCGTCGACAGCGCGACCGGCCGGGTCGTCCAGCCGCCGATCATGCCCGGCTGGGACGGCTACGACATAAGAGGCCGCCTGGCCAGAGCCTTCACCGCACACACCGGCACGCCCGCGCCGCCGGTGCTCGTGGACAACGACGCGAACCTCATGGCGTACGGCGAGCAGCGCACCGGACGCCCTGACTGCTCGGCGTTCGTCCTTGTCAAGGTGTCGACGGGAATCGGCGCCGGCGTCGTGGTCGACGGCTCGATCTACCGCGGCATCGACGGGGGTGCCGGGGACATCGGGCACATCCGGGTGGGCGCGGAGGCGCTGTGCCGGTGCGGTTCGTACGGCTGTCTCGCGGCCGTCGCCAGCGGGGGCGCCGTGGCCCGGCGGCTGACGGAGGCCGGGGTGCCGGCGGCCTCCGGGGCCGACGTACGGGACCTGCTCGCGTCGGGGCACCCGGAGGCGGCCGCGCTCGCGCGGGAGGCCGGGCGCCGGGTCGGGGACGTCCTGGCGACGGTCGTGACGCTGCTCAACCCCGGCGTGCTGATGATCGCCGGCGACCTGGCCGGGACCGCCTTCCTCACCGGGCTGCGCGAGCTGCTCTACCAGCGGGCGCTGCCCCGCTCCACCGCTCATCTGGACGTCGTGAGGTCACGGCTCGGCGAGCGGGCCGCGCTGATCGGGGCGGGCGCGCTGGTCGTGGAGCACCTGTACGCGCCCGAGCGGGTGGAGGAGCGGCTGCGGGTCCTCGGGGTGTGACAAGTGAGCGGGCTACGGGTGGGCGTGTGACGGGGTGTTTCCGTCCCGAACCACGTCCGCATGGTGAAAACCGGCGGCCTGTGGCAGCGTGATTATCGCCACCCTTGATAAGGGTTGCGCTCAGATGAGCGCGTTAGCGGCGACTGCACTTCTCCAAGGGGTGGCACTGAGTGCCACCCCTTGATCGTTCACATGTTGAACTCAGGCGTAGAGATCTCCGCTCACATGAGCGAAAATAGGCCTGAAGGAGCCGTCATTCGTTTGAGAAATGAAGACAGTGACTGTCTGGCGCTTGCTCTGTCGTAACTTTCGATCCTGTGGCAGACGGCTGGTTGCGGGCGTATGACGCGCTGCTGGATGTACCCAGATGCCTTTGATCTGGGTATGTTCCTGGCCGTCAGGGCAGCCATCGCGTCCTCGAGGAGTCGAGAACCGTGTCGGAAAACAAAGATCGCCACGTAGCCGGGTCGGGCACGAGCGTTGAAGACGTGAAGTTCGTTTACGACTTCACCGAGGGCAACAAGGACCTCAAGGACCTCCTCGGCGGCAAGGGCGCGAACCTCGCCGAGATGACCAACCTGGGCCTTCCCGTCCCTCCGGGCTTCACCATCACCACCGAGGCCTGCAAGGTCTACCTCGACAGCGGCGAGGAGCCCGCGGCACTGCGGGACGAGGTGAGTGCGCACCTCGACGCCCTCGAGCAGAAGATGGGCAAGAAGCTCGGCCAGGCCGACAATCCCCTTCTCGTCTCCGTCCGTTCCGGCGCGAAGTTCTCCATGCCGGGCATGATGGACACCGTCCTGAACATCGGCCTCTCCGACAAGTCGGTGCAGGGCCTGGCCAAGCAGGCCGGCGACGACCGCTTCGCCTGGGACTCGTACCGCCGCCTCATCCAGATGTTCGGCAAGACCGTCCTCGGCGTCGACGGCGAGCTCTTCGAGGAGGCCCTCGACAAGGCCAAGGCGGCCAAGAAGGTCACGGTCGACACCGACCTGGAGGCCGCGGATCTGAAGAAGCTGGTCACCGCCTTCAAGAAGATCGTCAAGAAGGAGGCCGGCCGGGACTTCCCGCAGGACCCGCGCGAGCAGATGGACCTCGCCATCAAGGCGGTCTTCGAGTCGTGGAACGGCGACCGCGCCAAGCTGTACCGCCGCCAGGAGCGCATCCCGGGCGACCTCGGTACGGCCGTCAACGTCTGCTCGATGGTCTTCGGCAACCTGGGCCCGGACTCCGGCACCGGCGTCGCCTTCACCCGTGACCCCGCCAGCGGCCACCAGGGCGTCTACGGCGACTACCTGCAGAACGCGCAGGGCGAGGACGTCGTCGCCGGTATCCGCAACACGGTCCCGCTCGCGGAGCTGGAGTCGATCGACAAGAAGTCGTACGACCAGCTGATGCAGATCATGGAGACCCTGGAGAACCACTACAAGGATCTCTGCGACATCGAGTTCACCATCGAGCGCGGCCAGCTCTGGATGCTGCAGACCCGCGTCGGCAAGCGCACGGCGGGCGCGGCCTTCCGTATCGCCACGCAGCTGGTGGACCAGGGCCTGATCGACGAGACGGAGGCGCTCCAGCGCGTCAGCGGCGCCCAGCTCGCCCAGCTGATGTTCCCGCGCTTCGACGAGGACGCCAAGGCCGAGCAGGTCGGCCGGGGCATCGCGGCCTCGCCGGGTGCGGCGGTCGGCAAGGCGGTCTTCGACTCGTACACCGCCGTGAAGTGGTCGCGCTCGGGCGAGAAGGTCATCCTGGTCCGCCGGGAGACCAACCCCGACGACCTCGACGGCATGATCGCGGCCGAGGGCATCCTGACCTCGCGCGGCGGCAAGACCTCCCACGCGGCCGTCGTCGCGCGCGGCATGGGCAAGACCTGTGTCTGCGGCGCCGAGGAGCTGGAGGTCGACACCAAGCGCCGCCGGATGACGGTGCCGGGCGGTCACGTCGTCGAGGAGGGCGACGTCATCTCCATCGACGGCTCGTCCGGCAAGGTGTACCTGGGCGAGGTGCCGGTGGTCCCGTCCCCGGTCGTCGAGTACTTCGAGGGCCGGATGCACCCGGGCGCCGACGACGCCGACGAGCTCGTCGAGGCCGTGCACCGCATGATGGCCTTCGCCGACCGCAAGCGCCGCCTGCGGGTGCGCGCCAACGCCGACAACGCGGAAGACGCGCTGCGGGCGCGGCGGTTCGGCGCCCAGGGCATCGGCCTGTGCCGTACCGAGCACATGTTCCTCGGCGAGCGCCGCGAGATGGTCGAGAAGCTGATCCTCGCGGACACCGAGGAGGAGCGCGAGGCCGCCCTGCGGGAGCTGCTGCCGCTGCAGAAGAAGGACTTCGTCGAGCTGTTCGAGGCGATGGACGGCCTGCCGGTCACGGTCCGCCTCCTCGACCCGCCGCTGCACGAGTTCCTGCCGGACATCACCGAGCTGTCGGTCCGGGTGGCCCTCGCCGAGTCCCGCAAGGACGCCAACGAGAACGACCTGCGCCTGCTCCAGGCCGTGCACCGCCTGCACGAGCAGAACCCGATGCTGGGCCTGCGCGGCGTACGCCTCGGTCTGGTCATCCCCGGCCTGTTCGCCATGCAGGTCCGCGCGATCGCGGAGGCCGCCGCCGAGCGCAAGAACGCCAAGGGCGACCCGCGCGCCGAGATCATGATCCCGCTCGTCGGCACCGTCCAGGAGCTGGAGATCGTCCGCGAGGAGGCCGACCAGATCATCGCGGAGGTGGAGGCCGCGACGGGCACGAAGCTGAAGCTGGCGATCGGCACGATGATCGAGCTGCCGCGCGCCGCGCTGACCGCCGACCAGATCGCGGAGGCGGCGGAGTTCTTCTCCTTCGGCACGAACGACCTCACCCAGACGGTGTGGGGCTTCAGCCGGGACGACGTGGAGGCGAGCTTCTTCACGGCGTACCTGGAGAAGGGCATCTTCGGAGTCTCCCCGTTCGAGACGATCGACAGGGACGGCGTCGGCTCCCTGGTGAAGGCGGCGGCGAAGGCCGGCCGGGCCACCCGCCCCGACCTGAAGCTCGGCGTCTGCGGTGAGCACGGCGGCGACCCGGAGTCGGTCCACTTCTTCCACGAGGTCGGACTGGACTACGTCTCCTGCTCCCCGTTCCGCATCCCGGTCGCCCGCCTCGAAGCAGGCCGCGCGGCCACCCAGTCCGAGGGCAGCGACCACCGCTGACCCTCCCCCGAACCCGGAGCCGCCGAAGGTCCCCGACCCTCACCGATCTACGGCGGCTCCGGCACCCGATGAGAAGGGGCGGCACCCTGTGCGGGGCGTGCCGCCCCTTCGGGCATCATGCGGCGACGCATTGCTGCGTCGCCGCCCCCTCAGAACCATGGGCGAGTCGTTGTCGCACACGGCTCAAGCAGGTCCCGGACCGGACGGAGACGCTGATCCAGCTCACTCCGTCGGTGTCGGTTCATCGACCTTGGTCGGATCGCCTGTGTTCGACACGATGACGGCCAGCAGCTTTGCCGGTTCCGTTGAACTCGCGTTCTCCGTGAGCGCGTGGTAGGCGTTCGGCGGTTCGACCCAGTGCTCGCCGGCGCGGTAGGTGCGGACCGGCTCGTTGTCGAGCTGGCTGCGCACGGTGCCCTCGAGCACGTAGGCGTAGACGAACGCCTTGCCATGGCGATGCGGCACCGCGCGTGCGGAGGGCGGGAAGTCGACGACCTCCGAGGTGAACGTCTTGCCCGGGACATTTGGAAGTTCCTGTTCAAGCAGCACCTTCACCGTCTCGGAGGGCAGCGTGGGGGACGTCGTCGGTGTGGGTGGTGAGGGAGGCTCAGTCCCAGAGACTGCCGCTTTGGCCCCGGACGGCTCAGCAGCAGTCGCTCCCCCTGCCGCGGGGACGAATGCGGCAGCCGTGGCCACCACGCCGACAGCCAGAAGTCGCAAGGCACGTCGTGTTTTGATCATGACGCCGAACCTCCGAATCTACTCGACGGTCATCAAAGAGTGCCCTCGGGCGCGCGGGAAGGGCTGACTTCCCAGCTCAGAAAGCCAGCCGTACACCCTGTGCGGGGGTGCCGCCCCTTCGGGCAGCGCGCAGCGGAATCAGTGCTGCATCGGAACCCGTGGTCAGGTGCCCGGACGGGGAGCCCGTAGGTGCTGTCGCCGGGCCAGTTCCTCGTCGTCGACCAGGGTGAGCATGGGCTGACCCGGCGCACACAGCATGGTGACGAGGAAGCGGCTCCAGGAGTCCGTCCGGTTGTTCCCGTCCTGGTAGTGGATGACGTCGCCGCCCGGCTCCCAGAACGTCTCCCCGGCCTTGATCACCCGCTCCGGCTCGCCTTCCAGCTCGAAGAGCATCTCCCCCTCCAGGACGTAGCCGAAGGCGGGTCCCGAGTGCCGATGCGGAGGGGTGCCGGGGTCGCCGGGAGGGAACTCGATGACGACCGTCATCGCCTCGGCTCCCTCAGGAATGAACGGTGGCTCCACCGACTGCAGCACGGTGAGCGCCGTCTTCCACGCGTCCGAGCGCGGATGATGCTCAGCGTTGCCTGCCACCGGCTCATGGGTCGGCTCATGGGCCGAGTCGTTGTTCGCCATGATGAGGCCTCCCGTGGTGGGCCGGCTGGTTCAGGAGAGCCAGTCCCTGTAGTGGGTGGGGGCGACGCGGACGTCGCCCTTGCCGACGAGGGCATCGCCGGGCACTGCGGCGAACATGCCGGCGGAGTCGTCGGTGACGACGATGCGGCCGTCGGGATGGGCGCTCAAGGTGATCCGGCCGATTTCGTCGAGAGGGAGGACATCGGGCCCGGCGATGTCGAGGGTGCCGTTCAGCGGGGGGCCGACAGCGACGTCGGCGACGACGTCGGAGACCTCCTGGGCGGCGATCGGCTGGAGCGGCGTGGCGGGCAGGCGGACGGTGTCGCCCTCCGTGGTCCAGGACAGGACCGCGTCCATGAACTCCATGAACTGGGTGGCCCGGACGATCGAGTAGGGGATCGGCCCGGCCTTGAGGATGTCCTCCTGGAGGACCTTGGCCCGGTAGTAGCCGAGTCCGGGCACCTGGTCCGCGCCGACGATCGAGAGGACGACGACATGCCCGACCCCGCCCTTCTCAGCGGCGGCCAGGAGGTTGTCCATCGAGGTCTGGAAAAACCCCGGGGAGGCGTCGTCGAAGGTCGGGGAATTCGTCAGATTGACGACGACGTCGGCACCGGCCACGGCCTCCTCCAGTCCCTGGCCCGTGATCACGTCGACACCCGTGGACTTGGAGTGCGGTACGGCCTCGTGTCCGGCCGCGTTCAGCTTCTGCACGACCTGCGACCCGATGAATCCGGTGCCGCCGAGCACTGCGATCTTCATGAGGAACCTCCAGGTGGCCATGCGGCCATGCGGTCATGTGTCCAGACTGCGACGGCGCAGTGCGCGGCGCACGCGCTCCCGGGCATCCCGGTCGCGGTGCGTGCCGAGGGCAACGCCGACGGCGACAGGGGGCCACGGTCGTGCCGACCACGCGGTGGTGTACTTCTGGTGGGATCGACCGGCGATCGGAGGAATCAAGTGGGGATACGGCCATGACGGGTTGGAACGAGAAGTCCATCCCCGACCAGACCGGCCGCGTGGCCGTCGTCACCGGGGCCAACAGCGGACTGGGGTACGTCACCGTGCGGGAGCTGGCCCGCAAGGGGGCGCGGGTGGTGCTCGCGTGCCGCAGCGAGGTGCGGGGGAACGAGGCGGCGGACCGCATCATGGCCGAAGTGCCGCACGCCATCGCCGAGTTCCGGCGCCTCGACCTCGGCGACCTGTCCTCGGTGCGCGACTTCGCGGAGGGCTTCCCGTACGACCGCCTCGACCTGCTGGTCGACAACGCGGGCGTGATGGCGCCGCCGTACGGCACGACGGCGGACGGCTTCGAGACCCAGTTCGGCATCAACCACCTGGGCCACTTCGCGCTCACCGGACTGCTGTTGCCCACGCTGCTCGCCACGCCCGGCGCGCGGGTCGTGACCGTGTCCAGCATGATGCACGCGCTCGCCAACATCGACATGGGCGACCTCAACAGCGCGCGCCGCTACCACCGTTGGATCGCCTACGCCCGCTCCAAGACGGCCAACCTCCTCTTCACCCACGAACTGTCGCGACGGCTGGCGGCCGCCGGAGCGGACGTCCTCGCGACAGCGGCCCACCCCGGCTACGCGGCGACCAACCTCCAGACCGCGGGCCCCCGGGCGGAGGGCCGCAAGGCCGCCGAGCGGCTGATGGAGGTCGGCAACCTGGTCTTCGCCCAGTCCGCGGAAGCGGGGGCGCTGCCCACGCTGCGTGCGGCGACGGACCCGGACGCGCGCGCGGACGCCTTCTTCGGCCCGTCGTTCGCGATGTGGCGGGGCGCGGCCGCCCCGTCCTGGCGCGCGAGCTGGACGCTCAACGACCAGGCGGGACTGCGGCTTTGGGAGGCGTCAGAGCGGCTGACCGGAGTGACGTACGAGGGGTTGTGAGCTGTTGATGCGTGACGGCACACAAGGGTGTTCTGGTGTGCATGAGCGAGTGCACGGGCCGGGGTGCGCATCTCGCGCAGTGGGG